>NZ_JBBKBG010000005.1:0-98836 GCF_037892545.1 Pseudogracilibacillus sp. ICA-222130 | reverse complement strand
CTCATTTTTCGTGGTACATAAATACTAAAGGAAATAAAAGACTATTTACATGCACGAATTATCATATTTTTTCACTACATTATCATAATAAGAAGGATGGATACAACAATGTACTAGGCATATTTTTTGAAAAGATAAAGGAACTATCATATCATTAGATTGAGAATAGTTAGATGTCTAATAATTTTTAAATTAAAATATAGGAAAGGTGGTAAATATGGGTAGAGTTGATCAAAAAGTAGCATTATTAACAGGAAGTGCTTCAGGAATTGGGCTCGCTTCTGCAAAATTGTTAGCAAAAGAGGGAGCTAAAGTAGTGCTAGCAGATTTTAATGAAGAAGGAGCTAAAAAAGCCGCAGCAGAAATTAATGCACAAGGTGGAGAGGCAGCAGCAATTTTCTTAGATGCTGGAGATGGCGAATCCATCCAAACAGCCATTGACTTCACGATAAAAACATTCGGTAAGATTAATATTCTTTTTAATAATGTGGGAGTAACAAATATTCAAAAAGATTTGGATGTCGTTCATATCGACTTAGAGGAATGGGACCGTTTGTTAAATGTTAATGTAAAAAGTGTCCTACACGGATGTAAATATGCTATTCCACATATGATAGAAGCTGGTGGTGGTTCCATTATTAACACTGCTTCCATGGCTGCATTTGCAAGTGATGCAATTCGTGTTGCATATGGGGCATCAAAAGCTGCTGTTGTCAATTTAACAAAATATGTTGCCACACAATATGGAAAAGATAATATTCGTTGTAATGCCGTTGCACCAGGGTTAATTTTAACGCCTGCTGCAAAACGAAATATGTCAGAAGAATTATTAAATACATTTGCAAAATATAATGCTCTACCATATCACGGTGAAGCAGATGATGTTGGATATACGGTCTTATTTTTAGCATCAGATGAGGCTAAATTTATTACTGGACAGACCATTCAAGTAGAGGGTGGTCATTATTTAGGTAACCCTACAATCCCAGACTTTAGAGAAATGATGGGTATGTAAATAATTTATATAGAAGTAGTATGATCATTTCAATATGAAAAGGAGCGATTTACATGGGTAAATTAGATGGAAAAGTTGCAATTATAACAGGTGGAGCTTCAGGTATTGGCGCTGGCATGGTCGATGTATTTCGTGCAGAAGGGGCAACCGTCATCGCTGCCGATATTAATGAAGAAGCATTAGCAAAAGCGAGTGAAAAAGAAAATGTTCACGGTATGAAACTAGATGTTTCTTCAGACGAAGCTTGGAAAACATTCGCACATGATATCAAGGAAAAATTCGGATCCATTGATATTTTAGTCAATAATGCTGGTGTTTCCTCCGAAAAGCCGTATACAGATATTGAGAAAGAGGATTGGGATTTTATGATGTCGATTAATGGATTCGGTCCTTTTGCTGGGATGAAACATATCGCACCAATTATGGCGGAACAAGGAAAAGGTTCCATCGTGAACATTTCATCCTATACAGCACAAATTGGACAAGGGTTTAGCCATTATTCTGCATCTAAAGGAGCTGTTCGTGCTATTTCAAAAGCTGCAGCAATACAATTCGGTCGTCAAGGTGTTCGTGTGAATGCATTATTCCCAGGTATTATCGAAACACCGATGACACAAAGCTTAAGTACATCAAAAGATTTATTAAAGCAGCTTATTCAAGCCACTCCTTTACAACGTTTAGGTCAACCAGAAGATATTGCAAAAGCAGCATTGTTTTTAGCTTCTGATGATTCTAGTTATATTACTGGAGCTGAGATTGTCATCGACGGTGGATTTTCTGCACAATAATGTAAATAGAATCAACTTACAAAACTTGCTATAATTAGGTGGTAGAGGAGGGAAGGCATTGCAAGATCAAACGATTTTCAAAATCTTACACAATATGGATAAGTTTACGAACGGTTTAATCATTCAATGGAACAAAACATTTAATGAAGATTTAGGTGTTTCTCACGTTCTTACACTTGGCTACTTATATACCAATGGACAATCACGCCCTTCTCAAATAGCGAGAGAGCTTGGACTTACACCACCAACTGTTACACATTTATGTGAAAAACTAGTAAAACGTGGTTTAGCAGTGCGTTCGTTAGATGATAAGGATCGACGTATTATTTTATTAGATATTACTGAAAAAGGGACAAACTTACTCATACGTGCAAACGAAGAAGGCCATAAATTACGTGAGGAAATGTTTTTAAAATTGACGAAAGAAGAATTAAACCAATTATTAAATATTTATCAAAAATTAAACGAAACATAAAGAGAGAGGTTGCTACCGCTTATTAAAGTGATAGCAACCTCTTTTATATGCCTGCATCCATATATGGTTGTATAATTTGTCGTACTTCCTCTGTAGAGTTGGTGCTCATTAAACGGTGACGCAATTCACTTGCACCATGGAACCCACGTATATAAATTTTGAAAAATCGAAGCAATGGTTTAAATGGTCTCGGTTCAATTTTTTCATATTGATCATGTAAATCAAGTTGTAACATCAATAATTGCAAATGTTCTAATGCCGTATGTTGTTTCGGTTCTTTTTCAAAACAGAATGGATTTGTAAATACGCCACGGCCAATCATTACGCCATCCACACCATACTTTTCCACCAACGCTTGTCCCGTTTGACGATCAGGGATGTCCCCATTAATCGTAAGTAACGTATTTGGTGCAATTTCATCTCTTAATTGTTTTATTTCCGGAATTAATTCCCAATGTGCCGCTACTTTACTCATTTCTTTTCGGGTACGAAGGTGGATAGATAAATTAGCAATATCTTGTTGGAGTATATGGGTTAGCCAAGTACGCCATTCCTCTATTTCCGTATAACCTATACGTGTTTTCACACTTACTGGTAGCCCACCCTCTTTAGTAGCTTGAATAATGTCAGCTGCCCGTTTTGGATGATTAATTAACCCTGCACCACGGCCTTTCGCCGCTACGTTTTGAACTGGGCATCCCATATTAATATCGACACCTTTAAAGCCCATTTCTTTCATTCCGATGCTCATTTCACGAAAATAGTCCGGGTTATCTCCCCAAATATGAGCAACAATTGGTTGCTCGTCTTCGGTAAATAATAAACGACCTCGCACACTTTCTGTACCATCTGGATGGCAATAACTCGTCGTATTTGCAAACTCTGTAAAAAATACATCTGGACGACCTGCCTTCGCTACTACATGACGAAACACTACATCTGTCACATCTTCCATCGGTGCTAATATAAAAAACGGCTTCGGTAAAGCTAGCCAAAAATTGTCCGTACTCATGTTTCAATCTCCTTTAATAAACGTATACCTAGTCGTTTATTATACCGTAAAAGATGTAAGAATACTTGTAAAAAAACTTATCTTCCAAGCATCCGTCTTTCACTCGTACGAATGTTTCCTCCCATCATCGTACCATCAAGCTCATAGACTAAATGATCATCAGCAGCAGTTGTTTCCTGTAAATAGGCTAGTTTGTAAACTAACTTACGTCCCCATTATTTATTTTTTATCTTCCCAACATTCCGCACCTTTTAATCCCGGAATACTTGATGCTTTAAATACTGGGTTTAGTCCTTTTTTACGTTGTACGGTGAAGTCATCTAGCACTTGGGAGGCCACTTTTCCTAACAACATGATCACTGTTAAGTTTATTATTGCCATCAGTCCCATAAATAAATCTGCCATGCTCCATACTACACTTACTTGTGCTAATGCACCAAACATCACCATGACTAATACTAAAACACGATAAACGTTCATCCATGCTTTGTTTGCATTGATAAACTCGATATTCGTTTCACCATAATAGTAATTTCCAATAATCGAACTAAAGGCAAAAAATAGAATGGCAATAGCTACGAAATATGGTGCCCATACTCCTACATGTAATTCCATGGAAGCTTGCGTTAAAAGAATACCATCTTTTTCACCTGTTCCATAAATGTCCGCTAAAATAATAATGAAAGCTGTTGCCGAACAGACGATGATTGTATCAAAAAACACACCTAAACTTTGCACTAATCCTTGTTTGGCAGGGTGTGAAACATTCGCTGTCGCAGCTGCGTTAGGCACACTTCCCATTCCTGCTTCGTTAGAAAATAGCCCACGACGAATTCCTTCCATCATCGCTGCACCAATTCCACCACCGATAAATTCTTTCATTCCAAATGCATGGCTTATGATTAAATTAAAGACAGCGGGAATTTGTGAAATATTCATTACTACGATAAAGAGTGCTATTAAAATATAAAATGTTGCCATGATTGGTACGACTAATTCTGTCACTTTTACAATACGTTTCACTCCACCAAAAATAATAATTCCTGTTAATACGACTAATATTAAACCAATTACCCAATTTGGAATACCGAAGACATCTCCGAATGATTGGCTTATTGTATTCGATTGAACGGAATTAAAAATAAATCCAAATGATAACGTTAACAGAATTGCAAAAACAATTCCAAGTTTACGCATACCTAATGCCTTTTCCATGTAATAAGCTGGTCCACCACGGAATGTGTCACCATCTTTTACTTTGTACACTTGAGCTAATGTACTCTCTATAAATGCGGTTGCCATTCCAATTAAAGCGATAATCCACATCCAAAAAACAGCTCCAGGTCCACCAACCCCAATTGCAAGAGCCACTCCTGTTACATTTCCTGTCCCTACTCGTGAAGCGGCACTAATAGTAAATGCTTGGAAGGGAGAAACTCCATCATCATTTTCTTTCTTCTCCACAATAAGACGAAACATTTCTTTAAACAAACGAATTTGTACAAATTTTGTTCGTACCGTAAAATACACCCCTAAAATTAATAAAACCGCGATAAGTATATAAGTCCATATAAAATCATTTAGTGGACCGACTAACCAATTTAAAAAATCCAATATCATAACGCTTACATTCCTTTCGAGAATTTTTTTGTACATGTTTTTTCATTCTACTAACATTTAAAATAATTATCAATTATTAAGAATTAGAGGGATTTTTCAGAATATTGTTCATTTTATTTGTGTGAAAGTTTACTTTATTCTGTTATATTAAAAAAACCTAAGATAAAGCGTTAGTTATCCATTTCTAACACTTTATCTTAGGTTTAAAATAAATACATCCTATGAAACGTTTCTTTTACGAATCACGAATAAAATTATACCAACTACTAGGAGAACAGCACCAATCAATAATATATTAAACATTGTTGTGCCTGTATTCGGTAGAATTCCACCTTTTTTATTTGAATCATCGTTGTCATTCTTTACAATGGTAGTTTCAGCATTATTTTCATCTGTTATTGGTTCATCGTTATTTAAGTTTGAATCTCCTTTATCTGCTTCCCCATTCGTTTCCTGCTCATCTTTTAGCTTCAATTGTTTTACTGCTTCTTTAAGTGCCGTTAACGCTTCATTTACTTCTTCCTCCGTTGCTTGTTCCTTTTCTAAAACAGTTTGAGCACTTTTTAATACTGTTTGAAATTTTTCCCAGCTATCTTTTGTGTAATCTGATTCATTTAACTCTTCCGCTTGTTTGATTTCTTTTTCTAATGTTGATTTATCTACCTCTTCTACCTCTTCCTGTTTTTTCTCCAGTTCATTCATCGCTTCTTTTACCTTTTCGAATGTTGCATCCACATCTTCTTGTGTTTTTTCTTCATCTGATAAAAGTTTTTCAGCAGATTTTATCGCAGCGTCCAACTTCTCCCAGCTTTCTTTCGTATAATCTGATTCATTTAATTTTTCGATGTCTTTTAATATTTCTTCTAATTTCGTTACATCTATTTCTTCCGCATAGTCTGCTTCTGTAAGGCCAATTGCTACCCCTTCTCTAGTAGAATCTGCTGCCCCATAATACTTATTATCTTTTATTAATAAACTGTTTACATTTCCGATTTCTACATTTTGTTCTTCCCATTCATGGCCCATCTCAACCATTTTTTCCCTTACGTCACTTGGAACACCGTACTCCCAACGTATGGATGGATATGCACTAGAAAACAATCTTGGTTCTTCAATCGCATCTTTCAATTCTTGTTCATACCCAATTACATTTAAAATAACTTGCGCGACAGACGTAATAATGGTCGTTCCTCCTGGTGAGCCAACAGTCATAAATGGTTCGCCATCTTTCAATACAATGGTCGGACTCATACTACTTAATGGGCGTTTATTCGGCTCCACTTGGTTCGCTCCACCTGGTGTTGCATCAAAATCCGTTAATTCATTATTTAACATGACCCCGTATCCCGGAATCATCATACCAGAACCAAATACTTGTTCAATTGTCGTTGTAAAGGAAACCATATTCCCCCACTGATCTGCTACGGTGAAATGTGTTGTTTCTCCTTCCACTCGTCCTTCCTCTTCTTCTTGATTATTTTCAACACTTATTTCACCATTGTTCGTAGCATCTTCCTTTTCTTCTTGATCATTTTCTACTTTTTCTTCCTCTGTTTCATTTGATTCATTTGTTTCATTTGTTTCATTTGACTCATTTGTTTCATTTGTCTCATTCGTTTCCTCTTTTTCATCTTCCTCATTATTCACTTCTGTTTCCTCTGTAGATTTCTTTTCACCTTGTTTCTCTTCATCTACCGAAGCATAATCTGCACATACGTCATCTATTTCATCTGTTTCAAATTCACACGGATTTCCCGGCTCTACATCATCATTTGCTTTCTTCGGATCAATGAGAGAAATGCGTTTTGCAATATATTCCGGATGTATTAATCCATTTTTTGGAACATCGATATAATTTTCATCTCCCATATATTGTCCACGGTCTGCATAAGCTAAATGATACGCTTCAACTAAATGATGATATTTTTCCGTAGAACGAATATCCCACTGTGTTAAATCTAATTGTTCAAACATAGATAATAATTGAATAACGACTAACCCCCCTGAACTTGGCGGAGGCATGGAATAAATATCATATCCTTTATAATTTCCTTTTACTGGTGTTTCCATGTCTGTACTATATTGTTCTAAATCTTCCATATTCATAGAACTACCATTATCTTGCACTTCCTCAACTAACGCCTTTGCAATTTCTCCATTATAAAAAGCATCCGTTCCATTTTCCTTAATTAATTTAAACGTTTTCGCTAAATCCTCTTGTACCAATAAGTCTCCTTCTTTTAAAGGTTGTCCATTAGGTACAAATACCTTTCCTGCTTCTGTTTTAGAAAGTTTTGTTGCATTACTGTCAATCGCATTTGCTAATGCCCAGTTAACCTTATGTCCTTCTTCAGCCAATTCAATTGCTGGGTCAATTAACTCCTCTAATGACATCGTTCCCCACTTTTCTAAACCATCTTCTAAACCTTTTAAAGTTCCAGGTACTCCAACAGATAATCCACTCTCCACTCTTTCAGCAAAAGGAAATGGCTTACCGGTTTCTGGATCCATAAACATATCTTCCGTCGCACCACCTGGTGCCTTCTCTCTACTATTTAAAACAGACACTTCTTTCGTTTCCGCATCATAATACATAATAAATCCTCCACCACCAATACCTGACATTTGTGGTTCAACCACATTTAATGCCAGTTGAATAGCAGCGGCAGCATCCATAGCATTTCCACCTTGTTTTAACACTTCTACCCCTATTTCAGTCGCTTCTGGATGGGCAGTTACGACCATTCCTTTTTCTCCTGTATCTGTTTGTTCCTCTTTAATACCGGGATTATCAGGTGGATCACCTTCCGTATTTGTTTGTGCATACGTTATATTTGGTGAAAAACTGAAAAACAATAACATAATTATTGCAATAATACTCCCTAATTTGTAACCTCGATTTCGCATCATATTCCTCCCTTATGTTGTATACGCTTACATACAGTAGCGTATCATACTTAACCTTTTTCACTCAATAGTACGATTGGCGTATTTTTTCAATTGTTTGAAAATTAGCTGTCTACCTTTCTTTTAACATGTATAAAAAAACAGCAACTTCAAAGAGAAATTGCTGTTAATGTATCTATTTAAAAGTTTATTGTCTGTACAAAATGATCTAAAAATCGATGAACATCTACTTCTAAACTAACAGATGTATTTTTCGTTGATTTTTCTGTTTCAAACGTATTTCCACGTAATGCTTCATCTAAATGGACATCTACATTCATCGCTTTCGTTTGAACGAACGTAGCATCAATTGCTCTGCCAATTGCTAATGGATCGTGTAAGCCACAACCACCAATTCCAGGGGAAAAACTTTCATAAAAATCAATATAATAATTTGTTATGTTAGCAAAAAATTTCGACGCCGCTGAATCTGTTTTTTCCCATTTTTTCACTTCATCACGTGATAACAATGTTTGCATAGTAACATCTAAGCCAACTAAAGTAATTGGCAAATTCGATTGTAAAACGCGTTTTGCTGCTTCAGGGTCAGAAAATATATTTGCTTCCGCATGTGGACGAACGTTTCCAGGCACTGTCACAGCACCACCCATTACAATAATTTCTTTCACGAGCGTTGCAATCTCAGGAGCCTGTTCATATACTTTCGCTAAGTTTGTCAATGGCCCAACAAAAATTAATGTTACTTCATTTGGGTATTTTTTTACTGTATCAATAATAAATGAAATTGCTTCTCCTGTTTTTCTTTCCTCTGTAACGACATCATATGCTTCTAATTGATTCGCTAACCCATCGATACCATGCACTTTTTGTGCCACTGCTAAATATGGTTCTTGTTGATTTAATGGTCTATCCGAACCTTCATAAACAGGAATGTCCTTTTCTAACATTTGTAAAATAAATTGTGTATTTCTTGTAGCATCTTTTACTTGAACATTTCCAAACGTCGTTGTTAATCCTAAAACATCTAAATCTTTTGATTTTGTTGCATAAGCAATTGCTAATGCATCATCAATTCCTGTATCTACATCTAAAATTACCTTTTTCATTTTATTTATGCTCTCTCTTTCATGAAGTTTTCTACCATTTCTTTTGTAGGCATTGCTGCTTGTGCACCAACCTTCGTCACGGTTAATGCACCGACAATATTAGCATAAGAAACACTTTCTTCTACCGTTTTTCCAGCTACAATTTGTGAGATAAAAGCACCGGCAAATGCATCTCCAGCACCTGTCGTATCAACTGCTGTTACTTTTTCACCAGGAATGTATCGTTCATTGTCATTCGAACAAATCACTACACCATCTTTTCCTAATTTTGCAATCACTGTTTTGACACCTTGTGCTAGTAGTTTTTTACTCGCTTCGATCGCCGTTTTTTTATCTTTTACTTCCATATTTGTAATTTGTGCTAACTCTGTTTCATTCGGTAAAATATAATCAACATTTTCTAGTACGTTCTGTGGCAACTCTCTTGCAGGAGCTGGGTCTAAAAAGACTAATACGCCATGTTTTTTCGCTAATGTAACAGACAACTCTACTGTTTCAAATGGTATTTCCAATTGCAGCAGGATTGCTTTTGCATTTTTTATATAAGCCTCATATTCTTCTATAAGTGCTGGAGTTACTTCTCTATTTGCAGCAGGTGCGACGATAATACTATTTTCTCCTTTTTCATCTACCGTAATAAGCGCTACACCTGAAGATTCATTAGGGATTTGTTTGATGCATGTCGTATTTACCCCGACCTTTTCTAAGTTATGTAATAACTGTTCTCCAAAAACGTCCTCTCCAACAGCACTAATCATGGCAATATCTCCACCTAAATTCGCACAAGAATATGCTTGATTAGCACCTTTTCCACCAGGGTTTGTAAATAAACGATCACCTAATACCGTTTCTCCACCAGCTGGACGCTCCTTGACATTAATTACTAAATCCATATTTGTACTACCTATTATGACAATATCATTATACATGACATGATTTCCCTCCACTTTTCCTTCTATTTTCATAAAAAATTAGCCAAAATTGCGTACACATATTGTAACATTTACGCAAATTATGTGCTATTTGTTACTTCTAAAGGTCTATGTTCTACATTTCACATACTTTATATGACAAACTAGTCGAGTTTATTATAAAATAATTATAATAAGGTACATGTTAATGTAAAGTATTTTTGAATTATGTTACACTGTTTATTGGTATAGAGATAGTATTCAAAATTTAAGAGAAATTTGCGACAATTGCGTCCTTTTTATGGAAGTGGCGCTTAATCTTGTGTGCGCAATTTTCTAAAAAAATCTAAAAGATAAGGATATGGTGACGACTATGAGTAATTATGAATCAAAAACTGACGTTATCCTAATCGGCGCTGGAATTATGAGTGCGACGCTTGGAACCCTTTTAAAAGAATTAATTCCTGAATGGGACATTCAAGTGTTCGAAAAGCTCGACAAACCTGGAGAAGAAAGTTCTCATGAATTAAATAACGCTGGAACAGGTCATGCTGCTCTTTGTGAATTAAACTACACAACAGAAAATGAAGATGGCACGATCGATATTTCAAAAGCGATTAATGTAAATGAACAATTCCAAGTTTCATTACAATTTTGGTCTTATTTAGTAAAGAAACAATTAATTAAAAACCCTGAAGATTTTATTATGCCATTACCGCATATGAGTATGGTACAAGGGGAAGAAAATATTGATTATTTAAAACGTCGCTTTAAAGCGATGAAAGAAAATCCATTATTTAAGAGTATGGAATTTGCAGAGGATGCTGAAACATTAAAAGAATGGATTCCATTAATAATGCAAGACCGTGATGTAAATGACCGAATTGCTGCTACAAAGGTAAATAATGGAACAGATGTCAACTTCGGTAATTTAACACGCATGTTAATAGATCATTTAGAAAATCAAGATGTTGCAATGCACTACAATCATACAGTGAACAATGTGAAACGTACTCCTGAAGGACTTTGGGAAGTAAAAGTGAAAAACACACAAACAGGTAAGGTAGAAAAGCACCGTGCCAACTTCGTGTTCATTGGAGCTGGTGGGGGAAGTCTACATTTACTACAAAAGTCTAGTATTCCAGAAAGTAAGCAAATTGGTGGATTCCCTGTCAGTGGTATTTTTATGGTTTGTAAAAACCCTGAAGTGGTGGAACAACACCATGCAAAAGTTTATGGAAAGGCTGCGGTTGGTGCACCACCAATGTCTGTACCACACTTAGATACTCGTTATATTGATAATGAAAAATCATTATTATTCGGACCTTTCGCTGGTTTTTCACCGAAGTTTTTAAAGACTGGTTCAAACATGGATTTAATTACGTCTGTGAAGCCAAATAACGTGTTTACAATGCTTGCTGCTGGTGCAAAAGAAATGTCTTTAACAAAATATTTAATTCAGCAATTATTGTTATCGAAAGAACAACGTATGGAAGAGTTACGCCAATTTATTCCAAACGCTAAAAGCGAAGATTGGGATTTCATTGTAGCTGGACAACGTGTACAAGTAATTAAAGATACAGAAGAAAATGGAAAAGGAACATTACAATTCGGTACAGAAGTCGTATCAAGTATGGATGGATCCATTTCCGCATTATTAGGGGCTTCTCCTGGGGCTTCCACAGCTGTCAAAGTTATGTTGGATGTTATTGAAAAATGTTTCCCAGAAAAAATGCCTCAATGGGAAGATAAAATTAAAGAAATGATTCCTTCTTACGGTAAGAAATTAGTGGATCATCCTGAATTATTAGATGAAGTCGTTGCAGAAGCAGAGAAAAACCTCGGGTTACGTTAAGAATATAAATAAGGAGCTAAGTATATGATCATATGCTTAGCTCTTTTTTTAATTGATTGTACAAAGAATTGTTTCTACTTATCAAATTTCCAACAAAAAAGACTTTCGTATAACATACGAAAGTCTTTTAACATATGTAAAGCTAGGTATCCCTAACTTTTCCTTCGGCTTTTAAATATAAAATAAAAGCCGTGCACCCAACATCGATATGACGTCCCTATGCGTTACTTAAGTGCATAGCTCGGTCTAGGTTGCCCCACGGCACACAAGAATGACCACTTACTGCTGCTTCCTTCCGGACCTGACAGGGTTCATGGGTTCCTGTTGCGTGAGATCTATACGTCAACACTAATTCCTTAAGGCAGACCATAAAGTCACCATACCTAAGAAGGGAATTCAGTCTTGCTATAGCGGATTGCAAGTGATAGGGCACCGCTACCTCCCCACCTAGCACGGCATTTATTATTATACGTGTTTGACAGATAAAATGCAATGAATACAAACATTCCACCTTTTTCCACTTATTTATTCCTATAAAACATACTTGTAAATATCTAATCTATCCTATTATATCTCACACTAAAGTATTATTTTTCACAAAATCTATATTCATAATACGTAATGTTTGTTACACTAAAAAACATCTCGGGAATTTAAAAAGGGGTTACATACATGACAGGACAATTTGCAGAAGCACTCGTAGATTATAGTATTTATTTAATCGGATTTATCGCCTTATTTTTAATTTTTGGTATTTTTGCCTTTTTATCTAAATTTGCTATATTTCAATTCGCTGGTCGTACAATTTTATACGCCATTCAAATTGTTTTCAATATCATTGTAACAGGATTATTAATCGTTATCATTACAGGCGTGTTTATCGGACTTATTCTTTTAGGTTCCTACCAATTTGATCTATTTTTAGTAAATGGAGAAAGCCTCATGTTTGGCGATCAGATGTTAGTTCCAACCGCAGCTATTTTAGCAGCATGTTGTGTCATAGGTGGGGTGTTAGGATCTATTATTTTTTCCATGTTACCATTATCAAGCATTTCATTCATGGCACTCGTTTATGGAGCAAGTGTGTTTTCTTTAGTTGCCATTGGACCAATCTTTTTAAAAGAATATGTACCAGCAGTGGAATTTAGTTCTCTACATTTACTTCTATTAAGTCTTGCCTTACCTGTCGTTATTTTTGTCTATGCCATTGCATCTGGACAAAAACGTAAAGAAGCACTACGTGAAATGAATTATAAGGAACGACAACAATATTTAACAGAAGAAAGAAGAAGAAATGAAAAAAACAAAGGGCTTATTTTCTCTTGGATTACGTATCGAAAAAGAGCTCAGAAAAAAACGTCGTAATCATTAATACGACGTTTTTTTCTTGCGTAATTGTTTAAAAAAATCTTGCAACAAAACACGACAATTTTCCTCTAATACACCTGAGGTGACTTCGACTTGATGATTAAATCTGGATTCATCGAGCAAATTCATTAAAGTACCAGCGCAACCACCTTTTGGATCTATCGCGCCATATACAACTCGTTTCATTCGGGATTGAACAATCGTACCAGCACACATCACACATGGTTCTAATGTGACATATAGTGTACAATCCTCCAAACGCCAACTACCAATTACTTTATTTGCCTGTTCTATTGCTACTAGCTCTGCATGAGATAAAGTTGTTTCACTTTCCTCACGAATATTAGAGCCTCTGGCAATAATTTCATCGTTATAAACGACAACTGCTCCAATTGGTACTTCATTTCGTAAAGCCGCTTTTTTTGCTTCTTCTAATGCTTCTTTCATAAATTTTTCGTCTTTATTCATCTTTTGTCACTTCTTTTTTTTATTCATTTTCATATATTAACAATAGCATATTTTTCAATGAGGGGGAGTTACTTTTGCAAATTCATGTCGTGCAACAAGGTGAAACATTGTTTTCTATTGCAAATTTGTATAGTACTTCTGTTTTTTCTATATCAGAGGCAAATGAATTACCGACACCAAATTTATTAGTCGGGCAAGCACTTGTCATTCCGATTTTTGGGCAATATTATTTTGTCCAGCCGAATGATTCTTTATATACGATTAGTCAACGTTTTCAGTTATCTGTTGAACAATTAGCTCGAATGAATCGAGTACAAATAAATATGCCGCTTCCTATTGGATTTCGCTTATATATTCCACCAAGGGAAAAAAGTGTACTGACATCATTCGGGTATATAGAACCGATAGGAGATACCGTCTCCCAACCTTTAGAAATTGCAGCCGAAAACAATAGTGAGCTTTTAACCTATTTAGCACCATTTAGTTATCGTGCCAATCGTGATGGATCGCTTACGGCACCACCATTAAATCGTTTTATAGACATTGCCAAACAACATCATACAAAACTTGCTTTTGTTGTTTCCAATATTGAAGATGGGGCATTTAGTACAGAACTCGCTCATATTTTGTTAACCGTACAAGCTGTACAGCAAAATTTCATAGACCATATCGTAAACAGTGCCGTAAAAGACGGATTTCAAGATGTACATATGGACTTTGAATTTATTCGTCCAGAAGATCGCGAAGCATATAATAATTTTATGGAAAAACTACAAAGTCGTTTACATGAAAAGGGGATTACACTGTCTGTTGCACTTGCACCTAAAACAAGTTCCACACAGCAAGGTTTATTATATGAAGCACATGATTATCAAAGACAAGGGGAAATAAATGATTTTGTCGTCTTAATGACATATGAATGGGGGTATAGTGCAGGACCACCTCTTCCCGTTTCACCGATTAATGAAGTAGAAAGGGTCCTTCAATATGCCTTAACGGAAATACCGAAAGAGAAAATTTTACTCGGACAAAATTTATACGGATATGATTGGACATTGCCCTTCGTTCAAGGAGAATCATTTGCACGAGCATTAAGTCCCCAACAAGCATTACAAATTGCGTTAGAACATAAAGTACAAATACAATATGATACAACAGCACAAGCACCTTTTTTTGAATATGTAGATGAAAATGGACGGGAACATATTGTTTGGTTTGAAGATGCGCGAAGTATTCAAGCTAAATTTAATTTGATTCGTCACTATGGATTACGAGGAATTGCCTATTGGAAGCTTGGTTTAAGTTTTCCACAAAATTGGTTATTGTTAGGGGATCAATTTATCATTGAAAAAGAAAACTAGCGACCATTTCCTGTTGGAGTCGCTAGTAGAAGTTTATTGTTCTTTTCCTAATTGCTCTGAACGTTCTTTCGCTCGATGTACACAGGCGATGAACCCTTCATCTACTTTATATGCTTGTAATGCTTCTAAACCTGCAGCAGTCGTTCCATTTGGACTTGTAACATTGATGCGTAGTTGACTTGGGGAAAGCTCACTTTGTTGTAACATATTTCCTGCACCAATTAAAGTTTGGGCAATTAATTGTTGGGCCGTTTCTTTCGTTAACCCTGCTTCCATTGCTGCTTTTTCCATCGCTTCAACAATATAATACATGTACGCTGGACCACTACCAGATATCGCTGTTACAATATGCATTTCCTCTTCCTCTACGACGGTAACTGTTCCAATAGAAGCAAATATTTTTTCAGCAATCTGAATATCTTGATCTGTAGCAAACGCTCCTTTTGCAATTGCTGTTGCGGATTGCCCAATCGTTGCGGACGTATTTGGCATAGAACGAATTACTGCTACTTCTTTTCCTAATACTTCCTGTATAAATGATGTCGATTTTCCGGCAATAACAGAAATAAATAATTGATCTGTTTCTACATAATCCTTTATTTCGATTAAGGCATGTTCCATATCATGTGGTTTCATCGCTAAAAATACGATATCCGCATCTTTTATCGCTTCTTTTTTGTTGGTCGTTCCATTGACACCATATTTTTGGCGAATTTCTTCTAAACGTGCCTCATTTTCTTTATTCGATACGTAAATTTGTTGTTTATCGATAAAATTCGTTTGTATTAATCCGGCAAACACCGCTTCTGCCATTGAACCGGCTCCGATAAATGCAATTTTATTCATCTTTATCCTCCAATATAAATTTAAAAACCTCTATAACGTCCTAAAAATATAGGACGGATAGAGGTTGTTTTTTATCCGCGGTACCACCTAAATTGACAAATATGTCCACTTCATTATTTGTTAACGCAATATTTCTTTGCGGTTAGTTTTTCACTAACGACTCCAAGGTAGGGTTCAAAAGATATCTATACCGCAAAATTTTTCAGCCTTTGAATTTTACTCTCTTTGGTCGATATACTTTTTACTCGTCTCTTCATCATCTTTTTTGAATATTTATATCATTTAAAATATATGGTTTTATTCATATTTTGTCAAGTTAATCGACCATTCGTTTTTTATATACAATAACAGTAACAATCATCGCAACGATAGACCAAAGTAAAATAACACCTAACTCAGGTAAGACGTTAACAAAGCCTTTACCAGCTTCTACCTTTAACGCAATATCAATCAATTGAATATTCGGTAAATAATGGGCTATTTTTAACATAGGATATTGTTCTGAAAACAAACGAATGAATGTTCCTACAGTGAATATTCCAATTGCAGGGAAAGAATAAACAGAAGCTTCCATCACTGACTTAGCAAATAATCCAATGAATGTCCCTAATGCAATATAAAACAATGTTGAAAGTAGCATTGCTACGGTAATAATAGATATATTGGCAGGGCGATAATCAATTAAAATGATACATACCATCATCGTAAAAAAAGTAGTACTAAATGTAAATAAGCTTTTTCCTAATAAAATCTCTTGAACATTTGCAGGGGATAGTATTAATGCCCGTAATGTATTTTTTTCCCTTTCTTCGGCAATTAAACAACTTTGTACATATGTCGCGACCATTACGAATGTCATATTAAATATGAAATAATAACTGTCAATCGTATTTTCTCCTACTTTTCCATAAAATAAAGAAAGCAATGGGGTCATTAATATAACGATCGAAATAGACATATTACGTGAAAATTCCTTGTAGTCTTTCATAAAAATTGCTTTCACGCGTTTCATTGAAATATTCATACTAATTCCCTCCCAGTTACATAAACGAAAATATCTCCAATTGTTGGCTCATTCGAATGAATCGTGACGATTTCTTCCTTTTTCATATAATTATATAAAATTTGTGCATCTTTTTTACCTTTACTTAATGTGATACGATTCCCATTTTTTAATTCGATGTCCATTTCATCTTTAGCAAATTGTTTCTTTAAAGCATCCGGTGTATCGAGTAATTGAATTTCCCCGTCATGTAAAAAAGCAATTCGGTCACATAAAGAATCAGCTTCTTCCATATTATGTGTCGTTAAAAAGATAGTGGTTCCACGCTCATTTAACTCGCGTAAACCTTTATAAATAAATTGAGTATTTACAGGATCCAAAGCAGATGTTGGTTCATCCAAAAATAATAATGCTGGTTCATGTAGAAGTGTTCTTGCTAATGTTACTCGTTGACGCATTCCTTTTGATAGTTTTGCTACTCGTTTCTTTTTCTCTTCTCTCAATTGTACCACGTCTAATACTTCATCGACTTTTTTAGTCGGAACATCATATAACTCACAATAAAATAATAAATTATCTTCAACAGATAGTTTGTCATATAAACCACTATTATCTGTTAACACCCCAAAACGTTTTCTATTTTTGGACTTCTTTAATTGCATGACATCTTCGCCAAATACTTGAACAGACCCTCTCGTATAACTCATTTGACCTGTTAAAATTTTGATTGTCGTTGTTTTTCCAGCACCACTCGGTCCTAAAAAACCAAAAATTTCTCCTTTTTTCACATGAAAATTCACATTCGTTAAAGCATGCTCATTTCCAAAAGCTTTTGCTAAGTTTTCGATTTCAATCACATTTCCCATTCATATTTCCTCCTCGGTTGCTTTGCTATATCCAATGTATATGTAAGTCGAATATACCGCATTATATTCTCGATGAAAGGAGTATAAAGAAAGATGAACGAAACCATTTCTTCGACAAATGATCCATAAAAAAAGCATTATTTCCTGGGAAATAATGCAAATACAATGTAAAAGGGTGCCTTCATATATAGGAGAGATGGCTATGAATGACCTATCGTATGACATATCTTCATTACAAACTTACATTCCTAACATTTCTTTCAATGTAGCCATTTTGGACTTTGAAAGTGGGATGGTTGTCTTTTTTTCATCATCTAAGATCAAACTATAACTATTTCTCGTCCATGTAATCACTTCACGAACTTTTTGTAAATTGACAATATAGGACCGATGACAACGGAAAAAACCGAACGGGAATAATTTAATTTCTAGCTCTGCTAATGTAGAGGTAGAAGGAAAAGCATCTCCATTTATATACAAATGTGACACACCGTCATTACTTTCAATATAATCTATTTCAAATGGATCGAATAATATGATTTTGTCGTCAATTTTCGATGGTATTTTTTCTAATGTAATGGGAATTGCTTCATTATTTATTTCCGCTTCTTTTTCTTCGTGCTTCATTTCCACTTCATGTAATCCTTTATCGTCGATTCGAAAAACGATATCTCCATAATTTAGTGCACTTTCCATATTCGTCGTCAACAAACAGATAGTTTTTCCAAGTTCTTTTAAACGTTGCAACACTTTCATTAAAATTTGTTTCGATTCAAGGTCAATATTTTGATCTGGCTCTTCCAGCATCAGCACTTTTGCATCTTGTAATAATAAATAAGCGAATTGCAATCTTTTTCGTTCTGAAAATTGTAACCGATGTACTCGTGTATTTGCCTTTTCTTCTAATGATACGAAAGATAATAATGCATCAATACGTTCTGTTGTATCTATCATTCGATGTAGAAATTGTAGCATTTCCTTCACTGTTAAATGATCATATAACATATCGTGTAAAAAATGAATATAAATTTGACGTTTGTTTTTCTTTGTTAGTGGTGCTCCATCAATGAAAATGTCACCTGAAGAAGGGGAGGTGTTCATCTGTAATAATTGCAATAATTGTTCTCGTATATTTACAGTTGAATAAATGGCATAAATTTGACTTTGTTCCATCGTACACGAGAATGTAGGGAGTAATGTCATATCATTCTTACGCTTTTCTATCTTATGGAATGTCAGCATCATAATCCTCCGTATCCGAATGAATTTTTTCGATTAAAAAAACCAGTATCATGATCGATACTGGTTTTATATGCAATATATGGAGGAGGAAGAGGGATTCGAACCCCCGCGGGCTTTGACACCCCTGTCGGTTTTCAAGACCGATCCCTTCAGCCAGACTTGGGTATTCCTCCATAACAACATTTATTATAATACATGAATTTAAAATGGATGTCAACAGTTATATATATCTTTTTTTAAATGTTTAACTTTTTTTATTCGTGGGTACAGTATAAAATATTAACAACATGAAAGGAAGAATTACATGAGTACGTCGAGTGACGACAATAATAGGAAAAGTGAAAAAAAGTTAGGAGCAGTCTTTTATGTTTCTACAATTATTATCGCATTGTTCGTAATTTGGGGAGCTGCATCACCTAGTTCTCTAAATAGTATAGCTGGTGATGCATTAGAATGGATGATTACAAGTTTCGGTTGGTTTTATATGTTGATTACTGCATTTTTTGTTTTATTCGTAATTGTACTTGCAATCAGCCCATTCGGTAATATTAAATTAGGGAAGGACGATGATGAACCAGAATTTTCTTGGTTATCATGGATTGGAATGCTGTTTGCCGCAGGTATTGGGGTAGGATTCGTCTTTTTCGGGGTAGCAGAACCACTGCTATATTATAATGACCCACCCGTAGGAATTGAACCTGGAACACGTGACGCTGCATTAGCTGGTCTGCGTTATGGAGCATATCACTGGGCATTTCACCCTTGGGCAATTTTCTCCATTGTTGGTTTAACATTGGCATATGTACAATTCAGAAAGGGGAAACCAGCATTAATTAGTTCCGCCTTTTATCCTTTCTTAGGAAATAAAACAGATGGTAAAGTCGGAAAAACAATTGATACTTTAGCAGTACTTGCTACTTGTACTGGTGTCGCAACAACATTCGGTCTTAGTGCAATGCAAATGACAGGTGGATTATCTTATTTAACACCTATACCAAATACGACTTCCGTCCAATTAATTATTATTGCAATTGTAACGGTTTGTTTTATGATTTCTGCTGCATCTGGACTTGATAAAGGGATTAAAATTTTAAGTAATACGAATATCGTGGTTGCTGGAATTTTAATGGTATTTATCATTATCTTTGGTCCAACATTATTTATTGCAGAAAGTTTTGTAACGACATTAGGTGGATATATTTCAAATGTGGTTCCAATGGCTTTAACATTAACACCATTTTCTGAAAGTGATTGGCTGGGGAAAAACACCATTTTCTTCTGGGCATGGCATATTTCATGGGCACCATTTATGGGATTATTCATCGCGCGTATTTCAAAAGGACGTACCGTACGTCAATTTATCTCTGGAGTATTACTCGTTCCAACTGTGATTGCTATCCTATGGTTTAGTGTATTCGGTGGAACAGCATTAAATATTGAAATCAATGGTGCGGGTGGATTAGCGACCATTGTCGATGAAAACGTTGAATTAGCATTATTTGCGATGTTAGAACATTTACCGTTTGGACTAATTACTAGTACAATCGGAATTATTTTAATCTTTATCTTCTTTATCACATCTGCAGACTCTGCAACATATGTATTAAGTTCCATGACATCAAAAGGTTCCCTTACGCCACCAATGAAAATAAAAGTCATTTGGGGATTATTAATTGCAGGAACAGCTAGTATTTTACTCGTCAGTGGTGGTGGCGGATTAGATGCATTACAAACCGCTTCACTCATTGCTGCATTGCCATTTGCGATCGTCATGATCTTTTTAATCGTTAGTATTTTCATTATGTTCAAACGAGATTATTCATTGCAAAAACGACTACAAACCAATGCAGATCGTGAAGAAGTAAAAGAAGAATTTCGTGATGAATTTCTTGAAGAAATAAAAGAAGATGCGTTAGATGCATTAGAAACTCCTTCAGAGGAACAAATGGCAAAGGTAACAGATGAAATGAAAGAACAATTTGTTACAACAGCAAAAGAAGAATGGTATGACGAAGTAAAAGACGAAGTATACGATAAATTTAAAGATGAAGCATATGATGAAGTGAAAGACGATATTTATGACGAAGTGAAAGATAAGGCATATGAAGAAGTAAAAGATGATGTATACGATAAATTTAAAGATGAAGCATATGATGAAGTGAAAGATGATGTGTACGATAAATTTAAAGATGAGGCATATGATGAGGTAAAAGACGATGTATACGAGGAAATAAAAGATAAAGCGTATGAGGAAGTAAAAGACGATGTATACGAAGAATTAAAAGATAAAGCATATGATGAAGTAAAAGACGATGTATATGAGAAATTTAAAGATGAAGCATATGACGAAGTAAAAGACGATGTATATGAGAAATTTAAAGATGAAGCATATGATGAAGTGAAAGATGATATTTTCGAGGAACTGAAAAATAAAGCATATCACGAAGTAAAAGATGATATCTTCGAGGAATTGAAAGATAAAGCATATGAAGAAGTAAAAGATGACATTTTCGAAGAATTAAAAGATAAGGCATATGAGGAAATGAAAGATAATTTATATGACGAAATGAAGGAAGACTTAATCAATGACATCGTTCGTAATATAAATGAAGACGATAAGGAAGATAAGCGATAATAATAGGCCCAAATGGTTGAAGAGATTTCAATCATTTGGGCTATTTTCATCTATTGACATCTTTTTCTAATGATATGTCATCACGTACAGTTTTTAACAATTAGAAGAAAATTATCCAGTTAGGGGACTCGCTCCAACAATAGACACCTTTATAATTCGCGGAGTACCTACAGGGACATTTGGTGAGGAAATAACTTATCAGTTGGATTCTTGCAACTTTGAGTTGCATTCTTGCAACTTTGAGTCGTATTCTTGCAACTTTGAGTCGTATTCTTGCAACTTTGAGTCGTATTCTTGCAACTTCGAGTTGGATTCTTGCAACCTCGAGTCGGATTCTTGCAACTTCGAGTTGGATTCTTGCAACTTCGAGTTGGATTCTTGCAACTTCGGGTTGCATTCTTGCAACTTCGAGTTGGATTCTTGCAATTATCTTATCATGATAAGTGGCATTTTTTATACCACGCAAAAAGCTATCTGGAACCTCTGGCATAGCAAAGAATTTTCAAATGCATAATAAAATGACAAGTAGTGTCGTACAACTACTTGTCATTTATTTTCCTTTATTTAATTACCTCTACGCCACCCATATATGGACGTAATACATCCGGAACTACGACCGATCCATCAGCTTGTTGGTAATTTTCGATGATTGCTGTTACTGTACGGCCTATTGCTAAACCAGATCCATTTAATGTATGCACATATTCTAATTTTCCTTCCTTATTACGGAAACGAATACCTGCACGACGAGCTTGGAATGATTCAAAGTTTGAGCAAGAAGAAATTTCTCGATACGTATTTTGAGCTGGAATCCAAACTTCAATATCATATTTCTTTGCTGCGGTAAACCCTAAATCACCTGTACACATGCTCATCACACGATAAGGTAATCCTAATAATTGTAACACTTTTTCAGCTTGTCCAGTTAACTCTTCTAATGCTTCATAAGAATCCTCTGGTTTAACAAACTGTACTAATTCTACTTTATTGAACTGGTGCTGACGAATTAAACCACGTGTATCGCGCCCAGCAGAACCAGCTTCCGAACGGAAACATGCACTATATGCGACATATTTTGTTGGTAAATTTTCCTCTACTAAAATTTCATCCCGATGAAAATTTGTTACAGGTACTTCTGCAGTAGGAATGAGGAAATAATCTTCTTCTTCAATTAAAAATGCATCTTCTTCAAATTTAGGTAATTGACCTGTTCCTGTCATACTCGTACGGTTTACTAAATATGGCGGTAACATTTCTTCATATCCATGTTCATCGGCATGTAAATCCATCATAAAGCTAATTAATGCACGTTCTAATCGAGCCCCTAACCCTTTATAGAAAACGAAGCGGCTTCCAGCTACTTTTGCTGCACGTTCAAAATCCACAATGCCTAAATTGGTTCCAATATCCCAATGTGCTTGCGGTTCAAATGCAAATGAAGGAATTTCTCCCCAAGTGCGAACCATCACATTATCTTCTTCATCTTCACCAACTGGTACGGAGTGATGTGGAATATTCGGAATAGCCAACATAATAGCTTGTAGTTTTTCTTCTATTTCATTTAATTCTGTATCCAGTGCTTTAATATCTTTTCCAACTTGTTGCATTTCTTCAATGACTGCTGATGCATCTTGTTTTTCCCGTTTCATCGTAGAAATTTGTTTAGATACTTCATTTCTTTTTGCTTTTAATTGCTCTACTTCTGCAATGACTTCACGACGTCGACGATCTAGCTCACCAAAATGTGTTAATTCTGATAAGTCTTCACCTCGTTTTTCTAACTTTTGTACAATTTCATCAAAGTTTTGGCGTAAAAACCTTATATCTAACATACCATTTCCTCCTTTTATCCATAAAAAACTCCCATCCCTAATAAGAATAGGGACGAGAGTATTTTTTCCCGCGTTGCCACCCAAATTGAAGATATATCATCTATCTTCCAGCTTAAATGGATAACGGCCAAGTACCGAACTTATTCCTCATAAGTCTGTTTAAGGATGGATTCATAGCTATTTTTCATCGATTTACACCAACCATCGACTCTCTAAAGAAAACATCACTATTACTATTTCCTATCATTACATTTATATATTACCTATAGATTACCGTTTCAAACGGTAAAAATCAAGTACGAATTATTCACTACGATCTGCCATACGATCGAAACCAGTTAATGTACTCATTTCAATTCCTTTCATGGCAGTTCCTAAATCTTTTGATAACTCCGCGATTAATTTATAATCTGTATAGTTTTCTGTCGCCTGAACAATAGCACGAGCAAATTTTTCAGGGTTGTCCGATTTGAAAATTCCTGAACCAACAAAAACTCCGTCCGCGCCTAATTCCATCATTAATGCCGCATCTGCTGGAGTTGCTACCCCACCTGCAGCATAGTTGATCACTGGTAAACGACCTTTGTCACGAATATCCATTAAAACATCATATGGTGCTTGATTGTCACGTGCAAATACCATTACTTCATCTGCACTCATCGATACTAAACGTTGAATATCTGCATTTACTTGACGTAAATGACGAACCGCTTCGACAATGTTTCCAGTTCCAGGTTCTCCCTTTGTACGTAACATTTGCGCTCCTTCCCCGATTCGACGAGCAGCTTCACCGATGTTACGACATCCACATACAAATGGAACAGAGAAATCTGATTTTTTAATATGAAATACTTCATCTGCCGGTGTTAATACTTCACTTTCATCAATACAATCGATACCCATTGATTCTAATACTCGTGCTTCGATAATGTGCCCGATACGGCCTTTTGCCATTACTGGAATAGAAACAGCATTCATAACTTCCTCTGTAATAGTTGGATCTGCCATTCTAGCAACTCCACCTTCTTTACGAATATCAGAAGGTACTCTTTCTAATGCCATGACTGCTACAGCACCTGCCGCTTCAGCAATTTTCGCTTGTTCTTCATTTACGACGTCCATAATGACGCCGCCTCGTTTAAAATTAATCACTTCGTTATCCCCCTAGTTAGAATAAATCTGTTATTTTTGTAAAGAGACTTGCAAAAAATGAGCCAATACCACTCATTAATAAACTAAACCAATTTTTCTTTTCTACATCTTCTGTTGCAACGATATCTACTGTAAATGTTTTGTCTTCGTTAATATAACCAGGATCATTTTCACCTTCATATATTAATTTAGCTACTCCAACTTTATCGCCTTTTTTAATTGGTGCTTCTAATTGTCCATCTTTGTTCAATAATGATTCATCTATTTCATAGGAAACGTTATAATCTCCCTCAGTTCCTTTTTGAATTGGCGCAGAGATTTTTTCAGCAATTTCAATGCCTACTTTATCTTCTTTTCCTTTCGAAACATCTAATGTTTTTTCTGTTTCTAATTGGTACCCAGCTGGGAATAACTCTGCTTCACCGAATTCTTTGAAACCAAAATCTAATAATTTAGCTGTTTCTTTAAATCTTTCTTCGACACTTTTCGTTCTCATTACAACCGTAATTAAACGTTGTCCATCTTTTTCAGCGGTAGAAGTAAATGCATATCCAGCTAAATCTGTATGACCTGTTTTTAAACCATCTACACCTTCATAATAGAATTGTTTTAAGTTTTGTGAGTCATGTGGCAACATCCAGTTGTAATTTGTAATTTCTAATCCATCGAATGTTGTATTCGTTACACTTGTCGTTTCTAATACTTCCGGATAATCGGATACTAAATGGTAGGCTAATAATGCAGCAGACTTCGCTGATAAAAGGTTTGTGTCATCTGCCTTCGTTCCTTCTGGATGTTTTCCATCTAATAATTTATTATCTAATCCATTAGAGTTAACGAATTTAAAATCAGTTAAACCTAATTTTTCACCTGTTTCATTCATCAGTTCTACAAATTTACCTTCTGTTCCACTAATTAATTCAGCTAATGCAATCGATGTCGCATTATCCGAATAAATAGCCATTGCTTCGTATAATTCTTTTACTGTGTAATCTTTATCTTGGGTTAATCCAACACCAGAGAAGTTATTATTAGCAGAAATTTCATATGCATAATCACTAATCTGTGTTTTATCGTCCCAATTAAGTTCTCCTGAGTTAATCTTATCTAACACGATATACTCAGTCATCATTTTTGTCATACTTGCTGGAGGTAATGCTTCATTTTCATTTTTAGCATACAATATTTTACCTGTTTCCACATCTACAATAATGGCAGATTCTGCCTTTGTTTTCATACTTTTTGCCTCTATCGTATTTGGTGCAACAATAGATAATATCATTGCAAATACAATAAGAGAAAATAATACGGTTCTTTTATACATCTTACTCACTACTTTACCTCCATCACCTATCTACATTAATTAATTGAATAGTTTGGTGCTTCCTTCGTAATTTGGACCTCATGTGGATGGCTTTCTCTTAACCCAGCATTTGTGATACGGATAAACTGTGATTCTTCTCGTAATGCTTGTAAATCTTTTGATCCGCAATAACCCATACCAGCACGTAAACCACCAACTAGTTGATCCATCGTATCTGCTAAAGATCCTTTATAAGCAACTCGTCCTTCGATACCTTCTGGAACAAGTTTTTTCACATCGTTTTCTGCTTGGAAGTAACGGTCCTTTGATCCAGCTTTCATCGAAGCTAATGATCCCATACCACGGTAAACTTTATATTGTCTTCCTTGGTAAATTTCCATTTCTCCCGGGCTTTCAGAAACTCCAGCAAACATACTACCTAACATTACTGCACCTGCACCTGCTGCGATTGCTTTTACAATGTCTCCTGAATATTTAATTCCACCATCTGCGATTACAGGCACACCATGTTTTTTCGCTTCCATCGCACAGTCATGTACAGCTGTAATTTGTGGTACTCCAATTCCAGCAATTACACGTGTCGTACAAATCGAACCAGGTCCAATACCAACTTTTACAATATTTGCTCCTGCTTCAATTAAGTCTCTCGTTGCTTCTGCTGTTGCAACATTACCAGCAATAATATTTAAATCTGGGTAAGTTTCGCGTACTTTACGAACTTGGTCAAGCACACCTTGAGAGTGCCCATGTGCTGTGTCGATTACAATAACATCAACATGTGCTTCTACTAATTTCTCCACACGAGTCATCGTATCAGTTGTGACACCTACAGCTGCTCCAACAATTAAGCGACCATGTTCATCTTTAGCAGAATGAGGATACTCTGCTACTTTTTCAATATCTTTAATCGTTATTAATCCTCGTAAAACGTTATTATCATCTACGAGAGGTAATTTTTCGATTTTATGTTTTTGTAAGATTTTTTGTGCTTCATCAAGTGTTGTACCTACTGAGCTTGTAATTAAATCTTCGCTCGTCATGACATCTTTAATAACAATTGAATAGTCTTCAATAAAGCGTAAATCACGGTTCGTTAAAATACCGACTAATTTTTGCTCTTCGACGTTATTAACGATAGGTACGCCAGAAATTTTATATTTTCCCATTAAATGTTCTGCATCATAAACTTGATGTTCAGGTGTTAAAAAGAATGGGTTTGTTATCACACCACTTTCAGATCGCTTTACACGGTCTACTTGTTCCGCTTGTTCTTCAATCGACATGTTTTTATGAATGACACCAAATCCACCTTGACGTGCCATCGAAACTGCCATATCTGCCTCTGTTACTGTATCCATTCCTGCACTAATTAACGGTGATTTTAATTTTAAAGTAGGGGATAACTCAACCGATATATCTACTTCTCTCGGTAATACTTCCGATTTTGCTGGAACTAATAAAACATCATCAAAGGTTAAACCTTCCTTTGCAAATTTACCCATTATTAAATTTCCTCCTCTAGTTGTTGCTTTTGCTTGAATTGTTAATTAAAATCATAACTCATTTTTTCATAAAGATAAAGAAGATACTGTCGATTTTTCGTTAAGTTTTCATAACGAAATAAAAATAGTATTTTTCATTTCCTTATCTTTCCATAAAAGAAAAAGAACTACATTAAAATTAGCTCTTTTTCTTTTCAAAAATTTTATTACATCATATTATTCTGTTTGATCATCTAATGATTCATCTGTTGCTCCTGAAGTTTCCGGTGTTTCTAAAGCTTCTAGACTTTCTTCATCCTCGATTTCTTCTTCATCAATTTTGGCAACAGTTGCTACTTCTTCACCGTCTTGAACACGGATGAGGCGAACGCCTTGTGTATTACGACCTGTTACAGGGATCCCTTCTACAGGAATACGAATTAAGACACCATCAACCGTCATAACCATTAAATCTTCATCACCGTGGACAACTTTCACTTTTACAACATGGCCAGTATCTTCTGTTAAGCGACAAACATAATAGCCTTTTCCTCCACGATTCGTTTTACGGTATTCAGATTCGATTGTTCGTTTACCAATCCCTTTACTCGTCACATGTAAAATATAACCGTCTTTTTCAACGATTTCCATGGAAACAACTTCATCATCTCCACGTAAGAAAATCCCTCTAACACCTGCGGCAACTCTTCCCATCGAACGGACAACATTTTCGTCGAAACGAATAATATAACCGTTTTTCGTTGCGATAATGACATCTCTTGTTCCATCTGTCGAACGTACCGATATTAATTCATCTTCATCTTTTAAAGTGATAGCAATTAATCCACCACGACGAATATTTGCGAAGTTTTGTAATGGGACACGTTTTGAAATACCTGTTTTTGTCGTAAAGAATAAATATCCTTCTTCTTCAAAGTCTTTTACTGTAATGACTGTATTTATATATTCATCTTGTTCGATTTGTAATAAGTTAATTATCGGAATTCCTTTTGCGGTTCTATTGAACTCAGGGATTTCGTATCCTTTTAGACGGTATACTTTCCCTTTATTCGTAAAGAATAGAACCGTATCATGTGTAGATGTTGTAACTAAATGTTCGACAAAGTCATCATCATTCGTTCCCATTCCTTGTACACCACGTCCACCACGATTTTGTGTACGATATGTCGAAGTAGGGAGACGTTTAATATAGTTTTTATGTGTTAATGTAATAATAATATTTTCTTCAGGAATTAAGTCTTCATCTTCAAAGAAATCTGCGCCACCGACTGTTATTTCAGTACGGCGATCATCCTTAAATTTCTCTTTAATTTCCATTAATTCTTCACGGATTATTTCTAACACTTTTTCTTCATCCGCTAAAATTGCTTTTAATTCTTCGATTAACTTTAAGATTTCCGCATATTCTTCTTCGATTTTTTCACGTTCTAAACCTGTTAAACGTTGTAAACGCATATCTAAAATTGCTTGTGCTTGTTTTTCAGATAACTTAAATCGTTCGATTAATCCTGTACGTGCAATATCCGCTGTTTTTGAATTACGAATGAGTGTAATCACTTCGTCTAAATGATCTAACGCAATTCGTAATCCTTCTAAAATATGTGCACGTGCTTCTGCTTTTTTCAAATCGAATTGTGTACGACGTGTAATAATGTTCATTTGATGTTCTAAATAATGCTCTAAACATTCTTTGATCGTCAATACTTTCGGTGTACCATTTACTAGTGCTAACATATTGATTCCGAATGTTGTTTGTAGGGCCGTATATTTATATAAATTATTTAAAATAACATTCGCATTTACATCTCGACGTAAACGAATAACAATTCTCATCCCATTTCGATCTGATTCATCATTTAATTCCGTAATACCGTCGATTTTTTTATCACGAACAAGTTCCGCAATTTTTTCGATTAATTTTGCCTTGTTTACTTGATATGGAAGTTCTGTCACGATTAATGTTGTCGTTCCATTTTTATTTTCTTCGACATCAATTTTGGCACGTAGCGTAATCGAGCCACGGCCAGTTTCATAAGCTCGACGAATACCGCTTCTTCCCATAATAATTCCCGCAGTAGGGAAGTCTGGACCAGGAATATATTCTTCCATCAATTCATCGATTGTAATATCAGGATTTTTACTTAATGCTAAAACGGCATCGATCGTTTCTCCTAAATTATGTGGGGGAATATTCGTCGCCATTCCTACCGCAATACCTGATGAACCATTTACTAATAAATTTGGAAAACGTGCAGGTAAAAACACCGGTTCTTTTTCAGATCCATCATAGTTATCTTGATAATCAATCGTATCTTTTTGAATATCTCGTAATAATTCCATCGCTAATTTAGACATTCTTGCCTCTGTATAACGCATCGCAGCAGCAGAGTCACCATCTACAGAACCGAAGTTCCCATGTCCATCGACTAATAAATAACGATGACTAAAATCTTGTGCCATACGTACCATTGCTTCATAGATAGAGGAGTCACCGTGTGGGTGGTATTTCCCCATAACATCCCCAACGATACGTGCAGATTTTTTATATGCTTTATCTGCATGCATTCCAGATTCATTCATCGCATATAAAATACGACGGTGAACTGGCTTTAATCCATCACGAACATCTGGAAGGGCACGCGAGACAATAACACTCATCGCATAATCCAAAAAGGATGTTCGCATTTCTTCGCTTATATTAATTTGTTCAATATTTGATTGTTGTGATTCCACTTCATCAAAACCTCCTACATGCATTCAAAATCCTGTGTCTCTAAACATTGTGATAAAAATGTTGTTCATGAAACATGTATTTCCTTTGCAACATCCTTATTTTCACATCATTTCAGACATTATTTACAGTTCATCAAATTAAATATCTAAATTCGCATACTGTGCATTTTCTTCAATGAAATCTCGACGTGGTTCTACTTTATCACCCATTAAAACATTAAAAATTTCATCTGCGTCAATTGCATCTTTTAATTTCACTTGCAACAATGTACGTGATTCAGGATCCATCGTCGTTTCCCATAATTGGTCTGCATTCATTTCCCCTAAACCTTTATAACGTTGAATGGACGGTTTCGGTGTTGCAGGTAAACTCGCTAATTTCTCTTCTAATTGACGATCACTATATACATAATTTAACGATTTTCCTTGTTTAATTTGATATAAAGGAGGTTGTGCAATATAAACATAGCCATGTTCTACTAAAGGTCTCATATAACGATAGAAGAACGTTAATAATAATGTTCGAATATGTGCACCATCTACGTCCGCATCCGTCATAATAATAACTTTATGGTAACGTGCTTTCGTAATATCAAACTCTTCTCCAATCCCTGTACCTAATGCGGTAATCATCGTACGTACTTCATTATTGGACAAAATACGATCTAAACGTGCTTTTTCAACGTTTAAAATTTTACCACGTAACGGTAAAATTGCCTGGAAGTGTCGATCACGGCCAGATTTTGCCGATCCACCTGCCGAATCCCCCTCCACGATAAACAGTTCACTAATTTCAGCATTTTTAGAAGAACAATCCGCTAATTTACCAGGTAAGTTGGAAACTTCTAAACCGCTTTTGCGACGTGTTAATTCACGTGCTTTCCTTGCTGCTAAACGTGCACGTGAAGCCATCATTCCTTTTTCAACGATAATTTTTGCAATCGATGGATTTTCAAAAAGGAATTTAGAAAATGCTTCACTGAATACAGCATCTGTTACAGTACGAGCATCATTATTTCCTAATTTCGTCTTCGTTTGACCTTCGAATTGTGGGTCCGTATGTTTGATAGAAACGATAGCCGTCATTCCTTCACGCACATCTTCACCACTTAAGTTTTCATCATCTTCTTTAAACAATTTACTTTTACGAGCATAATCATTGATGACACGTGTTAGAGCGGTTCTAAATCCAGCCTCATGTGTTCCACCTTCATGTGTATGAATATTGTTCGCAAAAGAAAATAAATTCGTATTATAACCATCATTATACTGAAGCGCTACTTCTACAGAAATATCATTTTGTTCTCCTTCCGCATAAATCGGTTCATGTAATACTTCCTTCGTACGGTTCATAAATTCAACGTACGATCTAATTCCACCTTCATAATAAAAAGATTCACGTTCATTTTTCGTTTCTTCACGTTTATCTTCCAGTGTAATCGTAATTCCGCGATTTAAGAAAGCTAATTCACGTAAACGATTTTTTAATACCGCATAATCATATACTGTCGTATCAGTGAAAATTTCCGGATCTGGTTTGAATTTTATCGTTGTTCCTGTATGATCTGTCTCACCAATCGTCTTAATTTGTCCGATTGCTTCTCCACGTTCAAAACGTAAGAAATGGATTTTTCCATCACGGTGTACATACACTTCTAAAAATGTCGATAAAGCATTTACGACCGCGGCACCAACTCCGTGTAATCCACCAGATACTTTATATCCGCCACCACCGAACTTACCTCCAGCATGTAATACCGTTAAAATAAGCTCTACAGCAGGTTTTCCTGAATCTTCATGAATATCTACCGGAATTCCACGTCCATCATCTTGGACTATAATACTATTATCTTCCTCGATAATGACATCAATCTGGTCACAATACCCAGCTAATGCCTCATCAATACTGTTATCTGTAATTTCCCATACAAGATGGTGTAATCCTTTTTCATTCGTTGAACCAATATACATACTTGGACGTTTTCTTACTGCTTCTAGTCCTTCTAATACTTGTATTTGGTCTGCATCATACGATTGTTCATTGATTAAATTTTCTTCCAAAAAAATCACCTACATTTCATAGTTAAAAATAAAGCTTCTTAAAATGTTTCATATATCTCATCACGATTTTTTAATGTAATCGTTGAAAAGGGGCTATAATAAATTGCATCCATCGTAATTATTATGGCCTTTGCATCCGTTTCTGAACCATAAACTTTTTCGAGTTGCACATGTTTATCAATGACTTCATTCAATCGCCTCGAAGATTCCGTTAATGCATAATCTAAAATCGCGATTATTCGATTGGACTCTACAACTAGTTCATTTCCAATATAAATAAACATCGTATCATCATTCCTTTACATTCGTTAAAGGGGTTAATGTTCCTTGTTCAATCTCATAAATGGAGGCTTTTTTTAATGTATCATGAAAAATTCCATCGACAGTCGTTGTAGAAACGAATGTTTGTACTTTTCCTTGAATCGTACTTAATAAATGTGACTGCCTAAAGTCATCTAATTCACTTAACACATCATCCAATAATAAAATTGGATATTCGCCCATATGCTCATAAATTAAATCTATTTCTGCTAATTTTAAAGATAATGCGGTCGTTCGTTGTTGACCTTGGGAACCAAATAATTTCACATCTTTTTCATTGATAGAAAACATCAAATCATCGCGATGTGGACCGACGAGCGTTGTACCACGGCGGATTTCATTTTTCATCACTTTTTCAAATGCATCCCGGCATTTGTTTTCTATCGTTTCCTCCTCATCTTCTTCCAATACTTCCACAGAAGAAATATAAGAGATTTCTAACTCTTCTAGTTCACGACTTATTTGATAATGAATCGGGATAGCCCATTTTCGTAAACTTTGTAAAAAATGAAATCTTTTCTTTAATATAATCGCTGCATGTGAAATTAATTGTTCGGTTAAAATAGATAAAAATGTCGTATCAGGATCGCGTTCCATTTGTAACTGTTTTAGCATATGGTTCCGTTGTTTTAATATGCGCTGATATTGCCCTAAATGATAAATATATACAGGTTCAATTTGACCTAATTCCATATCAATAAAGCGCCTGCGCACTTGAGGGGATCCTTTTACTAAAGATAAATCTTCTGGTGCGAACATGACGACATTTAAATTACCAATATATTCACTTAATCGTTCTTGTTCTAATCGATTTACTTTTGCTTTTTTACCATCTTTATGAAAAATTAACTCAAGTGGAATTTGTTGGGCATTATTTTTTTCAATCGTTCCTGTTATTTTGGCAAATTCCTCATTCCAAAAGATTAATTCCTTATCATTTGTCGTTCTGTATGATTTTGTAAAAGCTAATATATAAATCGATTCTAATAAATTCGTTTTTCCTTGGGCATTTTCACCAATGATGACATTGACTTTATTATCGAATGTTACGTCTAGTGAGTTGTAATTTCGATAATTTTTCAATTGTAATTGTTTTATAAACATACGTATTCCTCATTTATTGTACTGTAGTAGATTTTACGATAAATGTTTCTCCACTCATTAAACGAATGATATCTCCGTCATATAGTTTTTTTCCACGACGAAATTCTAAGTCGTCATTGACATAAACACCTTCGTTTTGAATATACATTTTAATAAAGCCACCTGATTCAAAAATATTTGTATATTTAAGGAATTGGCTCAATGTAATAAATGGTGAATCAATTTGAATTTCTTCCATGTATAGAACACGATCCTTTTCTTTAAAAATAGTGGGGGACAATAAAAGGAGTGAAAACAATATTTCAACTTTCATACTGATAAAAAGTAGTATCTGCAAAATCTTGTTTTCGTTTATTTTTCCATCTTAAAAAATGTACAGAGCAAAATGACTCATTTTTTCTTTGTCCTAAGTCTATTTTTATGCTTTATGTTTCTTAAAATGCCTTATAACCTATTTTACTATAGTTTTCATCGTTTTGGTAGGATGGACCATTATTTATTCATTTAGACGCTAAAATGTACGTTAAAATCATTTTAAAGCTATAAAAAAATAAAAATAGAGGTTAAAACGAAATGGAAAATTCCATCTGTTTTAACCCCTATATAAAATTAATATGTTCGAACAGGTAAAATAAGTTGTAAAATCTTTTTTTCTTCTGGTGTACGAATGACGAATGGTCGCATTGGTCCCGTAAATTTAATCTGTACACGATCACTATCAATTGCTTTTAATGAATCTAACATATAGCGTGCACTAAATGAAATTTTAATGGATTCCCCTTCGATCGAAATAACATCTAATAATTCTTTTACATTTCCAATTTCAGGAGAATGACCTGAAATCTCAATCATATTATTGTCTAAAGTATCTAAACGAATGACATTATTTTGATCACGACTTGAAAGTAATGCTGCACGTTCGATGGTATGAATTAAATCTTTTGTAAAAATATTTAATGTTGTTTGGCTCTCTGTCGGTATTAAACGGTCTGTTTCTGGATAATTTCCACTTAATAAACGGGATAAGAAGTACGTATTTTCTGTATAGAATAATACTTGGTTCTTTAAAATTGCCATATAAACCGTGTCATCATCATTATCAAAAATTTTATTTAACTCTTGCAAACTTTTTCCTGGAATAACAATATTATTTGCTTCAAAGTTTTTATCATCGATTTTGATGCCACGTAAAGAAAGACGGTGACTATCTGTTGCTGTAAATGTTAATTCTCCATCTTCAATTTTTACATGTACTCCTGTTAAGATTGGACGTGTTTCCATTGGGGAAACAGCAAAAACAGTTTGTTTAATTAATGTTTTTATATCTTTTACTTTTATTGCTAAAGGTTCATCATCTTGATTAAATAGTACTCTTGGATATTCTTCACTGCTCTGACCATAAAGGGTGAACACAGCTTTTCCTGATTTAATGACGGTTTTATAGTTTTCTTCTACCGTTATATCCACGATATCTTCAGGTAATTTACGAATGATATCAGGGAAATGAGGAACAGGTAATACGATAGATCCTTCAGAAATATTTGTAATCACTTCTTCGCCATCATCTGTTGTTGGAATATGTGATTGGATCGTAATATCTGAATTGCTTCCTGTTAAAATAATTTTCTCTGTTGTGACATCTATTTTCATTCCTGACAATATGGGAATAACTGTTCTAGATGAAATAGCATTTGATACTGCTTGAATACTATTTAGTAAATATTTTTTTTGTATTTTAAACTTCATGTTGTCCTCCTTTAATTATATATATTATTAATAATAAAGTAATAATAGTAATAGGGCCTGTGAATTTGTGGATAACGATAATTATCATAGATGTAATGAGAAAGTTAAGATGTTATTAACATGTGCATAACTTTTGTGCAAAGAATTACTTATACACATGTTAAAATCACCACTATTTTTATATTTTATTTTTCAATTCTTCCATGTATGTTTTTACTTCTAATTGTAATTCGTTATCTGTTTCTAATGATTCCTCAATTTTTTTATGGGCGTGAATGACTGTCGTATGATCTCTTCCACCGAACTCTTGTCCAATTTTTGGTAAAGATAAGTCAGTAAGTTCACGACTCATATACATCGCAATTTGTCTTGGATAGGCAATGGATTTTGTTCGTTTTTTCGATAAGATTTCATCGACTGTAATATTGTACTTCTCTGCAATTAGTTCTTGTATTAATTTGACAGTAATTTTTCTTGGACGAGCATTCGGAATAATATCTTTTAATGCTTCTTGTGCTAGCATGACATCTATTTCACTATTAACTAATGAAGCATAGGCAATAACGCGAATAAGTGCACCTTCTAATTCTCGAATGTTCGTATCGATTTGATTTGCGATATAATGCTTTACCTCATTTGATATATCATTTAATCCTTCCGCTTTTGCCTTTTTTGATAAAATCGCTATTCTTGTCTCTAAATCAGGAGGAGATATATCTGTAATTAATCCCCATTCAAAGCGAGATCGTAAGCGATCTTCCAATGTTGGAAGATCACGCGGCGGTCTATCACTCGAAATAATGATTTGTTTATTTTCTTCATGTAACGTATTAAACGTATGGAAAAATTCTTCCTGTGTTTGTTCTTTTCCAGCTAAAAATTGAATATCATCGACGAGTAAAATATCTACATTACGATATTTATTACGGAAACTTTCCGCTTTATTGTCCATGATGGCATTAATAAATTCATTCGTAAATTTTTCAGAAGATAAATAAATAACACGACGATCGGGATGATATTCTTTCACATAATGTGCGATCGCATGCATTAAGTGCGTCTTACCTAATCCAACACCACCATAAATGAATAATGGATTATATGATTTTGCTGGCGCTTCGGCTACAGCAAGTGCTGCAGCATGAGCAAATCTATTTGCTGCACCGACGACAAAAGTATCGAATGTATACTTCGGGTTTAGCATATGTTTTAAGTCATTATTGTTGACGATTTGTTTTTTTGCTTCTTCTATGGCAATTTCTTCTTTTTCTTCGTCTAGCGCTTCATCTTCAATTAGAAATTTAACCGATAGCTCCACACCCGTTTTTTCTAGCAAAATAGTATTAATGACTTTAGTGTAATGCTGATCAAGCCAGGTCTTCGTAAATTCATTTGGCACGAAAACAGATAATTTATTATTTATTAATCGATGTACTTTCGTATGACTGAACCAAGTATCGTAACTAGGTTTACTTAATTTTGTCTGCATTTCCTGCAAAATCGAGTTCCATAGTTCCTCAATATTTTCCAAGCATTCCACCTCTTTACCGTAATCAAATTTTAAGCATAAAAATCCTTTCACTATTCTTGTAATGGAAAATGAGAAAGATAGGAAAGGAATCATATTTATATGTACTATTGGAAATTTTTCAATGTAGAAAATGTAAATTATTTATTCACATGTAGATAGTTATTTCACAGTAGAATAAAAATTGTTAACAAATTATCCACAGAACTGGGGATAAGTTTATAAAATAAAAGTTATTCACAACGTAGAGCATAATATACATTATCAAAAAATGTAATAATATGCAAAGATTTTATGCAGTTATTCATATGTTATTCAGAACGTGAATAAAATTTATCAACAAGTGTAAAAATTGTGGTTAACTTGTCGATAATTGTAGAATAACTTTTTGACAAAAAGTAGAGCTGTTTTTAAAATGTGAATAATTTTACGTGGAAAGAAACAAATATTGTGGATAAAAATGATACGAAAATAAATTTCGAATTAGAAAGAGAAAATGGAAATTTTTTAGCAAGAAGAAAATTAAGAGGAGGGATAAATGAATGATCAAAAATAAAAAGCGAAGGAAAATATAATGCTCCATTTTTCGTGGTGAGAAAAAGAAGTACATATTTTTTGGTGATCGCTGAAAATATTCCCCCTGGATCTGTTTCGCTCCAGGTTGAAATGTAGAAAACAGTAAAAATAATGCTAGGTTCTTTATTTGGACATAAATAATATGGAAAGAAAGAGAAATATGAATTATTTTTGGATGGACGAAGGACTTTTTCGGTGAAAGAGCGAAAATAGTAATATAGATTGTTGACTATTGTTTCGTTATTACGTATAATTATCAAGAAAGTTTTAGGATGGAAACAAGTGAGTAAAAATGTAGGTTTTTTAGAGAGTATTTCCTAAATTTATATGCTTTACGTTTCTATATGATGAAATACATTTCCAGTTGGAGGAGGTGGAAGAAATGAAAAGAACATTTCAACCAAACAATCGTAAACGTAAGAAAAATCACGGATTCCGTGCACGCATGGCAACTAAAAATGGTCGTAAAGTTTTAGCACGTCGTCGTAGTAAAGGAAGAAAAGTATTATCGGCATAGGCCACTGAAAGCATATCAGTGGTCTTTTTAAGTTATGTACTTAACACAGACGTAAGTTGTACAATATTAGGTGATAGATTTGAAAAAAGCGTATCGCATAAAGAAAAATAGCGAGTTTCAACAGATTTTTAAAACAGGAAAATCGTTCGCAAATCGGGAACTCGTTATTTATTATAAGAGGAAAGAAGATCAAGAACATTTCAGAATCGGCATTTCAGTTGGAAAGAAAATAGGAAATGCAGTTACTCGGAATCGTGTAAAACGATGTGTTCGTGAAGCTTTTATTCAGCTTGAACCATCTGTAAAAAACGATGTAGATATCATCATCATTGCAAGAAAACCAGTTGTAAATATGGATTGTAATGATATAAAGCGTAGTATAGAACATTTATTAAGAAAACAACGATTATTTTTAAAATAAATTAATTTTTTATCGTGTTAGGAGGAAGACGATTGCGTAATAGAAAGTTAATAACTGCTCTATTATTAATTGGAGCTGTTGCATTACTTTCTGGATGTACTCAAATTAATGAGCCAATTTCTTCTGAAAGTACAGGATTTTGGAACTCGTACTTCGTGTATCCATTATCATGGGTTATCATTAATTTTGCAGAGATGTTTAGTGGAAATTTTGGATTAGCTATTATCGTTGTAACGATCATTATTCGCTTAGTTTTATTACCATTAAATATTAAGCAATTAAAAAGTACACAAGGAATGCAGGCAATTCAACCAGAATTAAAAGAATTACAGAAAAAATATAGTTCTAAGGACCAACAGACACAACAAAAATTACAACAAGAAACGATGGCATTATTCCAGAAACACGGTGTAAATCCACTTGCTGGGTGTTTCCCGATTTTAATTCAAATGCCTATTTTAATTGCGATGTACCATGCCATTATGCGTACTGATGAAATTAAGCAGTCAGGAGATTTCTTATGGTTTACATTAAGTTCTCCAGACTATATATTACCACTTATTGCTGGTGCGGCGACATTTTTACAACAGAAATTAATGATGGCTGGTAACCAAACAGCTGCTGAAAATCCACAAATGAAGGCAATGCTTTATATGATGCCAATTATGATTACAGTGATTGGATTTTTCTTACCATCTGCATTAGCATTATACTGGGTTGTAGGGAACATCTTTATGGTAGCTCAAACATTATTTATTCGTAAACCGATGATGGATAAAGAAGCAAGTACTGGGGGCGACAAAAAGTGAGAGAAGTAACTGCTAGTGGTCAAACAGTTGATGAAGCGGTGGAGTCAGCTTTAAAGCAGTTAAATATGTCACGAGAAGAAGTCGAAATCGATATAATCGATGAAGGTAAAAAAGGTTTCTTAGGAATATTCGGTTCTTCTCGGGCGGTTGTTAAAGTGAGAGAAGTACAAAATCGCGTAGAAGATGCAAAAAACTATTTAATTAGTATTGCGAAAAACATGGATGTAGACATCGATGTCATCGTAGAAGAAACAGAAAAAGTTGTTACTTTTACGTTGGAAGGCGATAAACTTGGCTTACTCATTGGAAAAAGAGGTCGTACATTGAACTCTTTACAATATTTAACACAGCTCGTTTTAAACAAAGACGGTCATAAATTCCAATCTGTTATCGTAGATGCAGAAGGATATCGAAAACGTCGAGAAGAAACATTAATGGAATTAGCATATAAAATGGCAGAAAAATCGATTCAATTAAATAAGAAAATTTCTTTAGAACCGATGCCAGCATATGAACGCAAAGTCATTCATAGTGCATTACAAGAAACGAATACCATTACAACATTTTCAGAAGGAAGAGAACCACATCGTTATATTGTGATCAAACCATCTTAAAATGTTTCAAGAGCTTGGGTCAAAACCCAGTGAAATGAAAAAGGTAATTTTAGTAAATTGATTTTTACTGAAATTACCTTTTTTTATTTGAATGATTACGTCTTCGCGTTCTGTGGATCTACCTCAACCAACAGAGAAAGCAGTTCGCTTTCTCTAATCGATTTCGGAACAAAAAAAGACGTATAAATGACGTATAATAAGGTAAATTTAGTTGTTTCGGTTATCCACATGTGCATAACTTTTATCGAAGGAATAAAAAAATCACAAAAAGTTCGTCATTCTATGTTGTGGATAACTTCCAATTTGTCCTATTTTGTGCTATTCTATTATATTAGTGACGATTTTTATCTTCACATAAATAGAGAGAAAAATGTTGGACATATATAGATAAATTTTTTTGTATTAGGAGGTGGAATGTGAATGGATTTTGATACAATTACAGCAATTTCGACACCAATAGGAGAAGGTGCCATTTCGATTGTTCGATTAAGTGGGGAAGAAGCTATTGCTATTACAAATAAATTGTTTCAAGGGAAAGACTTAACAAAGGTGGATTCACATACATTGCATTACGGTAAAATGATGGATCCTAAAACAGATACAGTTTTAGATGAAGTCATTGTTTCCATTATGCGTGCACCAAAAACATTCACATGTGAAGATGTAGTAGAAATAAATTGCCACGGTGGTTTAGTTGCTGTACAACGAGTGTTACAATTAGTACTAGATGAAGGGGTACGTCTAGCAGAACCAGGCGAATTTACTAAACGTGCATTTTTAAATGGAAGAATTGATCTTTCTCAAGCGGAAGCGGTAATGGACGTAATTCAATCCAAAACGAATGAAGCGATGAATGTAGCGTTAGGACAATTGGATGGAAAGCTATCAAAGCTTATTAATAAATTACGCCAAGAATTAATTGAAACAATCGCACATGTAGAAGTTAACATCGATTATCCGGAGTATGATGATGTAGAAGAAATGTCGCATGAAATGATGGAAGAGAAAACATCGTACGTAAAGGAGGAAATTGAAAAATTACTCCAAGTTGCTAAACAAGGAAAAATCCTTCGTGAAGGAATAAAAACAGCGATTGTCGGTCGACCAAACGTAGGGAAATCATCCTTAATGAATTCACTCGTTCAAGAGGAAAAGGCGATCGTAACAGATATTCCTGGAACAACCCGTGATGTCATAGAGGAGTATGTGAATGTTCGTGGTATTCCATTACAATTAATCGATACAGCTGGAATTCGTGAAACAGAAGATATTGTCGAAAAAATTGGAGTAGAAAGATCTCACAAAATTTTACAAGAAGCTGATCTCGTTTTATTTATGCTCAATTATAATGAAGCATTATTAGAAGATGACCGTAAAATTTTTGATATGTTAAAAGATATGAATTATATCGTCATTGTAAATAAAACAGACTTGGATCAACGTTTGGATATGGAAGAGATACAACAATTAGCTAAAGGTCAAGTATTAACTACCTCTTTAGTGCATGATGAAGGTGTCGACCAATTAGAAAAAGCTTTATCCGATATTTTCTTCCAAGGAAATATTATGGTCGAAAACAATATGGTCGTGTCTAATGCACGTCATATTCAATTATTAAATCAAGCACAACAGACATTAGAAGACGCTAGAAATGCCTTACAAATGCATTTACCATTAGATATGGTACAAATTGATGTCACGAGAACGTGGGAGTTATTAGGAGAAATAGTTGGAGATACTGCGAGTGAAAGTTTAATCGATCAGTTATTCTCCCAATTTTGTTTAGGAAAATAGAGTAGAAAGGGTGAAAAAAATGACATATTATAATGCAGGACATTATGATGTTATCGTTGTTGGAGCAGGTCATGCAGGATGTGAAGCAGCAGTTGCAGCAGCAAAAATGGGCTCAAAAACATTACTTTTAACATTAAATTTAGATATGATTGCTTTTATGCCTTGTAACCCATCATTAGGCGGACCAGCAAAAGGTATTGTTATTCGTGAAATTGATGCACTTGGAGGTGTGATGGGGAAAGTTATTGATAAAACACATATTCAAATGCGTATGTTAAATACAGGAAAAGGCCCTGCAGTACGTGCATTACGTGCTCAAGCGGATAAACCTTCCTACATCGTTGAAATGAAACGTTTAATTGAAGAACAAGAAAATATTACGTTAATGCAAGCGATGGTAGACGATTTAATCATTGAGGATGGAGTATGTAAAGGAGTTGTGACAGAATCGAAAGCAGCTTATTACGGAGATTCTGTCATCATTACGACTGGAACATTTATGCGAGGAAAAATATTAATCGGTGATGTAGAGTACGAAAGTGGTCCAAATAACCAACGTGTGACAGTGAAACTTGCTGAAAATCTTGAAAAATTAGGATTAGATTTAATTCGTTTCAAAACGGGGACACCACCGCGTGTAAATAGTAATACGATTGATTATGATAAAACAGAAATTCAACCAGGGGACGAAAAGCCACAAGCTTTCTCTTATGAAACGACAGAATATATAACCGATCAAATCCCTTGTTGGTTAACACATACAAGTGAAAAAACACATCAAATTATTAATGATAATTTAACATTATCTGCGATGTATTCTGGCATGAAACGTGGAACAGGACCAAGATATTGTCCTTCTATTGAGGATAAAATCGTCCGTTTTCATGATAAACCACGCCATCAAATTTTCTTAGAGCCAGAAGGAAGAAATACGGAAGAAGTATATGTACAAGGTTTATCGACTTCTTTACCACAGTTTATTCAACATGAATTATTAAAAACAGTTCCTGGACTTGAAAATGCACAAATGATGCGTGCTGGTTATGCAATTGAATATGATTCTGTCATTCCTACACAATTATGGCCTACATTAGAAACGAAACAAGTGGAGGGATTATTTACTGCAGGACAAATTAATGGTACTTCAGGATATGAAGAGGCTGCAGGACAAGGGATCATTGCTGGAATTAATGCAGCATTAAAAGTCCAAGGAAAAGAACCATTTATTTTAGACCGTTCACAAAGTTATATCGGAGTTTTAATTGATGACTTAGTGACAAAAGGGACACGTGAACCTTATCGTTTATTAACATCACGTGCAGAACATCGTTTACTTTTAAGACATGATAATGCTGATATTCGATTAACAGAATTAGGGTATGAATTAGGCCTTATCTCTGAGGAACGTTATGCAGCTTTCCAAGAGAAATTACGCTTAATTGAAGAAGAAAAAGCATTTTTACACGGATTTATCGTAAAAGTATCGGATGATGCACAACGAGCATTAGAAAATGTACATTCAACACCATTAAAGGACGCGATTCGTGCGTTAGAATTATTAAAACGTCCTGAAGTTACATTTGAAACGATTGAAGAAATAGTAGGTGTAAGAAATATTCCTGAAGATGTAAAAGAACAAGTCGAAATCCAAGTGAAATATGAAGGATATATTAAAAAAGCAACAGATCAAGTAAAACGTATGTTAAAAATGGAAAACAAAAAAATCCCGGAAAATATTGATTATGATGCGATCCATAGCTTAGCATTTGAAGCACGAGAGAAATTAAAACAGATTCGTCCTATGTCGATTGGTCAAGCATCACGTATTTCAGGAGTAAACCCAGCAGATATTTCGATTTTACTCGTTTATATCGAACAAGGTAATGTGAAAAAAACTAGTTAGAGAAATAAAGGAGAATAGAACATGAATTTAGATACATTTATTACAGCTTTACAAGAGCATCATATTCATTTAAATGAGACACAAATTGCACAGTTTGAGACTTATTTTGAGGAACTCGTTGCTTGGAATGAAAAAGTTAATTTAACAGCTATTACGGAAAAAGAAGAAGTATATGTCAAACATTTTTATGATTCTATTTCTCCTAGTTTTTATTTTGATTTTAACGAAGTACAAACCATTTGTGATGTTGGGGCAGGGGCTGGTTTCCCTAGTATTCCTTTAAAAATTTGTTTCCCACATTTACAAGTTACGATTGTGGATTCATTAAAAAAGCGAATTAACTTTTTAGAACACTTATCGAATTCATTAAAATTAGAAAATACAACCTTTGTACATGCACGTGCGGAAGATTTTGGTCAACATAAAGATTTCCGTGAATCTTTTGATGTCGTTACAGCAAGAGCAGTAGCGCGAATGTCCGTTCTATCTGAATTATGTTTACCATTAACAAAAGTAAATGGCGTATTTTTAGCATTAAAAGGTGCTAGTGCGGCGGAAGAGTTAGCAGAAGGAAAAAAAGCTATTAAAGTACTCGGTGGGGAAGTAGTAAAAATGGATACATTTTCATTACCAGTAGAAGATAGTGAACGAACTATATATACGATTAAAAAAGTGAAGAATACTCATAAAAAGTATCCACGTAAGGCAGGTACACCTGCAAAAAGTCCAATTTCTTAGAAAATAGGAAGAAACAATACTTTTTCATACTTTTTTATGATAAACTTAACTATATAAGGTTAAGTTTTTTCTTACTTTATGAAAATAATCGCTTCTTTTTTCGGTACAATTTTAAATTGTTCCACGTGAAACATTTTTATTATTATGGTTAAAAAGGTGATGTTAATATGTTGCAGTCTTTTAATCGACTTTTTACTAGTGGGAATAAGACAGATGATAAAATAGTAAATAATCAAGAAGATGTCGTTCAGTTAGATGTTGCACAAGTTGTGCCTAATGAATATCAACCTAGAACGTTATTTGATGATGAGAAAATTAAAGAATTAGCTCAAACTCTTCAAACGCATGGGATGATTCAACCGATTGTGGTGCGCAAAAAAGATGAAGAAACATACGAGGTAATCGCTGGTGAAAGAAGATTAAGAGCAGCAAAATCATTAGGCTGGGGAAAAATATCTGCAATTATCCGTAATTTAAGTGATACAGAGACAGCTTCCATCGCTTTGATTGAAAATATTCAGCGTGAAGAATTATCAGTAATTGAAGAAGCGAAAGCATATGAACAATTGCTTGCAATGCATGAATTAACACAAGAGGCTCTTGCACAACGTCTAGGGAAGAGCCAATCAACCGTTGCGAATCGTATTCGTTTACTTAGTTTACCTGAACGTATTCAAGAAGCGTTAATGGAGCGTGTTATTACAGAAAGACATGCGAGAGCTTTAATGAAATTAAAAGAAGAAGCATTAATTCTAGTTTATTTTGATCAAGTAATTGAAAACCAGTTAAATGTACGGGAAACAGAAGAACTAGTAAATGCCCATTTTGAAACGGATGAAGAAGTAAAACCGAAAAAACGTCGTAAAGCAAAATTTGTTAGTAAAGATATTCGTATTGCGACTAATACGATCAAACAATCATTAAAAATGATTAAAGATACAGGGATTGACGTTGAGTCGGAAGAAGAAGAATTAGACGACTACTATCAAATAACGATACGAGTCAAAAAAGAAAAAAACTAAAATGCTTGCAATAGGTAGGTGCCATCATGGGTAAAATTATAGCAGTGACAAACCAAAAAGGTGGGGTTGGAAAAACAACTTCAACAGTGAATCTAGGCGCAAGTTTAGCACTTTTAGGGCAAAAAGTGCTTTTAGTTGATATAGATCCACAAGGAAATGCAACAAGTGGAGTAGGAATTAATAAAGGTGATATGGATCAATGTGTATACAATATTTTAGTAGATGATATAGATGCTAGAGAAGTATGTGTACCAACAGACGTCGAAAATCTATCTATTATTCCAGCAACTATACAATTAGCAGGGGCAGAAATAGAATTAGTATCTGCAATGTCTAGAGAAGTACAATTAAAGAAATCATTAGAAGATATAAGGGATGATTATGATTATATATTAATTGATTGTCCTCCATCATTAGGATTGTTAACAATTAATGCTTTAACAGCTTCAGATAGTGTCATTATTCCAGTACAATGTGAATATTACGCATTAGAAGGGTTAAGCCAGTTATTAAATACAATCCGACTGATTCAAAAACATTTAAATAAACAGTTAATGATTGAAGGTGTATTATTAACGATGTTAGATGCGAGAACGAATTTAGGTTTACAAGTAATCGAGGAAGTAAAAATGTATTTCCAAGATAAAGTTTATAAATCTATCGTTCCGCGTAATGTACGTTTAGGGGAAGCGCCGAGTCATGGGAAACCAATTACCGTTTATGATCCTAAATCAAAAGGTGCAGAAGTATATCTTGAGTTAGCGAAGGAAGTGATGGAAGTTGGCGAAAAGGTTAGGTAAAGGTTTAGGTGCCTTATTTAATGAAGTAGAGTCAACAGAGGATCATATGGTTGAAATGGTCGCATTAAAAGATATGCGTACAAACCCTTATCAACCAAGAAAGACTTTCGATGCAGATGCGATTGAAGAATTAAAAGTATCGATTTTGGAATACGGCATCATTCAACCTTTAATCGTACGACAAAGTATTAAAGGATATGAAATTATCGCAGGAGAAAGACGTTTTCGTGCAGCAAAAGAGGCTGGTTTGACGGAAGTTCCAGCGATTGTGAAAGAGTACGATGATAAGAAAATGATGGAAATCGCATTGTTAGAAAACTTACAACGCGAGGATTTAACAGTCATTGAAGAAGCAGAAGCATATAAAAACTTAATGGATGAATTAGGACTAACTCAAGAACAATTATCACAGAAATTAGGGAAAAGTCGTTCACATATTGCAAACGTCATGCGTTTACTATCGTTACCTGAAGATATCATCTTGAATATTAGCAATGGAGAGCTATCAATGGGTCATGGACGAGCATTACTAGGATTAAAAAATAAAGAACAACTTTATCCATTAGTAAACAAAATATTAACGAATAATTTAAATGTCCGTCAAGTTGAAATGATGATTACAGAGCTAAATAAGGCGAAGAAAAAAGAGAAACAAAAGAAAAAATCTGACCCATTTTTAGAATCACAAGCAACGAAATTACGTGATGTATTAGGGACAAACGTAAAAATACAGAAAAATAAACATAAAGGTAAAATAGAAATTGAATTTTATAACGATGATGATTTAGAAAGATTAATTACGTTATTGCAAAAGTAAAATTCAGTAGACTGACACGGTGAACGAATGTAGTCAGTCTTTTTATTTGAAGTAATGTTCCACGTGGAACAATTGGGAAGAGTTGGTGGCATAATGGTGTTGTTTGGAACACTTGTTAATGTGTTATGTATCGTTGTTGGGAGTGTATTCGGGTTGTTTTTGACGAATATACAAGAAAAATATAAAGAAACAGTCATGCAAGGGATTGCATTAGTCGTTATTTTAATAGGCTTGCAAATGGTATTTCAAGCTGAATCGATTATTACCGTTCTAATTAGTATGTTAATAGGTGGATTTATTGGTGAATTTTTAAAATTAGAAGCTGGTTTGAATAAGTTAGGGTATTTCATTGGAAGTAAATTTAGAACGAAACAAGGGGAAGATAATAATATTGCACAAGCATTTGTGACAGCCTCTCTCATATTTGCTGTTGGTGCGATGGCGATACTAGGTGCTTTAGATAGTGGAATAAGAGGGGACCATGAAGTGCTTGTGACAAAAGGAATGCTTGATGGTTTTACAGCATTCGTTTTAACGACTAGTCTAGGCATAGGAGTTGCCTTTTCAAGTATTCCCGTCTTGTTATGGCAAGGAACGATTGCATTACTCGCCACACAAATCGATCGCATCATACCAGATGCATTATTTCAAAGCTTTATTACAGAAATAACTGCGGTCGGTGGGTTGTTAATCGTAGCAATTGGGTTAAATATATTAAAAGTAACCAATATACGTGTGACAAACCTTCTACCAGCAATTGTAATGGTAGGTATTGTCATTTGGGTCCAACAATTATTTTAAAAATATGATGATAAATGAAAAGAGGGGGATGACGTATGAGTGATAAAGAATTTGGTTTAAATGATATTGTAGAAATGAAAAAACAGCATCCTTGTGGTGAAAATCGTTGGAGAATTATTCGTATGGGGATGGACATCCGAATTAAATGTTTAGGGTGTGGTCGTAGTATTATGATTCCGAGAACAGAATTTACGAAAAAACTCAAAAAAGTAATAGAAAAGGCAGAATTAGACTAGTTTTTTGGGGATATTCGTAGTTTTGGCTAGAAAAATAGATGGAAAATGCAGTTTTTCATGAATATGAGGTCAAATAGTAGTACATTTGTGAAGTTGTATAAATATTGAATAACGTTTATAATACATATGATTATGATGTGAACGTTATATAAAAAGAGAGGAAATGAAGAAATGTCATTAACAGCAGGAATTGTAGGATTACCGAACGTTGGGAAATCAACATTATTTAATGCAATAACAAAAGCAGGTGCAGAAGCCGCAAACTACCCGTTCTGTACGATTGATCCAAACGTAGGAATTGTTGAAGTACCAGATGAACGTTTATTGAAGTTAACGGAGGTTGTACAACCAAAAAAGACGATTCCAACAGCATTTGAATTTACGGATATTGCTGGGATTGTAAAAGGTGCGAACAAAGGGGAAGGGTTAGGAAACCAGTTCCTATCGCATATTCGTCAAGTAGACGCTATTTGTCAAGTTGTTCGTTGTTTTGAAGATGAGAATATTACACACGTTTCAGGTAAAATCGATCCAATCGATGATATTGAAACAATAAATTTAGAATTAATTTTAGCCGACTTAGAAACAGTAACGAAACGATATGAACGTACAGAAAAATTAGCACGTCAGAAAGAAAAAACAGCTGTACAAGAATTTAATGTGATGAAAAAACTAAAAGAAGCATTAGAAGCTGAACAACCAGCAAGAACGGTTGAGTTTTCAGAAGAAGATCAAAAAATTGCAAATCAATTACATTTATTAACGGCAAAGCCAATTTTATATGTAGCAAATGTTGGGGAAGATGAGATTGCGGATGTAGACTCGAATGAGTATGTAAATAAAGTAAAAGAATTTGCACAAAATGATGGAGCGGAAGTAATCATCGTAAGCGCAAAGATTGAAGAGGAAATTGCTCAATTAGACCAGGAAGAAAAAGAAATGTTTTTAGAAGAATTAGGGATTGAAGAATCTGGTTTAGACCAATTAATTAAAGCATCATATGATTTATTAGGTTTAGCTACTTATTTTACTGCTGGGGAGCAAGAGGTTCGTGCTTGGACATTTAAAAAAGGAATGAAAGCACCACAATGTGCTGGAATTATCCATACAGACTTTGAGCGTGGGTTTATACGTGCGGAAACCGTATCTTATGATGATTTAATGGATGCTGGATCAATGGTACAAGCACGTGAAAATGGGAAAGTCCGATTAGAAGGAAAAGAATATATCGTCCAAGATGGAGATGTTATCCACTTTAGATTTAATGTATAATGTAATGAGGCTTGAAAGTTCTATTTTAAAGTGTTATAATTTTTAGATGTGAGTAATTTATTTTAATTGCTCCTTGCTCTATTGTTTCAATAGGGCCGCATAGACCAAAAGGAGGTGTTCAAGAATGAGAAAATACGAAATTATGTATATCATTCGTCCGAACATTGAAGAGGAAGCTCGTAAAGAGGTTGTTGAGAAGTTCGACAACATTTTAACTTCAAATGGCGCGACGATTGAAAAAACAGAAGAATTAGGTTCAAAACGTTTAGCGTATGAAATTAACGATTTCCGTGATGGATACTACGTATTAATCAACTTCGAAGGAAACGAAGACGCTGTAAACGAGTTTGATCGTCAAGCGAAATTCAGTGAAGATATTATTCGTCACATCGTAATTCGTGTAGATGAACAATAATTAGGGAGTGATGTTGATGTTGAATCGTGTCGTTATCGTAGGAAGACTAACGAGAGATCCCGATTTACGTTATACACCGAGTGGAGTAGCTGTTGCCAACTTTACGGTTGCAGCAAATCGTCCGTTTAGAAATCAGCAAGGCGAACAAGAAGCAGATTTTATTAATTGTGTTTCTTGGCGTAAACAAGCTGAGAACTTGGCGAATTATATGAAAAAAGGTAGTTTAATTGGTGTCGATGGTCGTATACAGACACGCTCATATGAAGGGCAAGATGGTAAGATGGTTTATGTGACAGAAGTGTTAGCTGAAAACATTCAGTTTTTAGAGCCACGTTCTTCACAGCAACAAAGACCTTCTGGTTATAATCAGAATGACCCTTATCAACATCAGGCACAAACCCAAAACTATGCTCCACCACAACAGCAACAGTATCAACAAGGTGCTCAGCAACAAGACCATCAAGGTCAACAATCGTCGAGCAACCCTTTTGAAAGTGATGGACAGCAAATTAATATTTCAGATGATGACTTGCCGTTTTAGAGAAAAGTTAGTGTGTAGCTTTTAACTAATGGCGTTCGATCCCAAATAAGGGGATGTATAAATAAAAGTTTATTTATGTGTGTAATAAAAACCGTTTTTATCATTGCTAGTGTGTGGCGATGATAGAAACGGTTTTTCGTTTATGCCCTGAGTACTCTAAGGGACACCAACACTATTTGATAAAAAGTCGTAAATTAATGCTATAACGGGATAATTAATACATAGTGTATAAAAGACTAATATTAAAACAAATGTAGTCATTTTAAAATGAAAGTGATTATATGAATCCAAATCAATAAGATACTTGAAATTAATTAACTATAGTAATACGGTATTGAATATAAGTTAGTTTTTATCATTAACGGTTATATTATCTACAATAATTAACTATAGTGAAATCAGGGTCATTTATAAAACAGAGTAGATTTTTAAAGTGTTTTATGAAAGGCCTTTCCTATATAAAAAGGAGGGATATAAATATTATTGGAATTAATAATTGGTTTTGTGTTAGGACTATTATTGATTTTGGCTGGTTATTTTGTCCAGACTCAAAAGGCATTTGTTTTCCTTGCTGGTTTTGGGGATACGTGGGAACCGGTAAATAAAGACAGGTTAGGGAAAAGAGTAGGATTTCTTTTATCTACCCTTGGGATAATTGCTATCCTCACATCAATTTTTACAATATGGTTTGGATCAACAGCAGGGAAAGTTTCTGCAATTTTAGCTGTTGTTGATATTATTTTTATATTAGCTGCTATTGTTTTAGATAGAATTGGTTTTTAATAAAGGAGAATATTTAATTGGGAAAATGGAGATTAAAGTTAGTCTTACTCTTAACATTATTAAATATTATAGGAATTCTTACTATAATTCCCTATGAATATGCTTTAATGAGCAAAGAGTCAACTCCGGGTAATATACCGAATTATTTAATAATTGTTATTAACTCGATTACACAAGTTATCTATATGTTTTTAATGATATTGATCGGTCTAAGGCTTCAAAAACGAACAGGATTAAATACATCTATCTTAAATGGTCTTGTTTATCCTGAATATAAAGTACATATTTCAAAAAAAGGTTTAATAAATAGTATTGGTGTAGCACTTATGGGGAGTTTAATTGTAGTTCTTCTTGATGTCTTTATATTTAGTCCCTTAATAGGAGATCCTATAAAACAACTACCATCCCCTAATTGGTGGCAAGGATTACTTGCTTCAATTTATGGCGGGATAACGGAAGAAATTTTGCTTCGATTATTTGGTATGACTTTAATTGTTTGGTTACTAGCTCGAATCACCAAAAAGAAAGGTGATAGTATTCCAAATAGTTTTTATTGGATAGCGATTTTGTTTACAAGTTTACTCTTTGGAATAGGTCATTTACCCGCTGCAGCACAAGTATTTGATGGTTTATCAGGAATGATTGTTATCAGAACATTGGTGTTAAATGGCATTCTAGGTTTATGGTTTGGTTATGTGTATTGGAAAAGAGGTCTAGAATACGCAATCATTGCACATATGTCAGCTGATATCTTTATTCACGCTTTAATAACTCCATTATTTTATTAGCGAGACTTTTATTTATAGATACCTTTATCATCAGTTGTATGAAACCCGCTATAGGGAGGTTACAAGATATAATTATAAGATGTTAATCAATACAGATCATTATTAAGTGTCGCTTAAGCGAAAGTAAAAACGGGTTCTCGCTCTAGCAAGCGAAAACCTTAATAATCCAATCAATGGAAAGAAGTATATTTTTCTTACCTCTGTTTTTAATACAATGATTTGGTCAGATTGTAAAGATGAATATTTAATAAGGTTCTCTTTTTGTTTATACTTTTTAAAAGAAGAAACATGTTGAATCCATGGCAGTGAATTCGACATGTTATTTTTTTGGGTGTTATTAAAGTTTTTCCCCAGCCTCTTTTCTTATTTTATACTATTACACGTATTGACGAAACAGTCAGAAAAGTATACACTACTTTGAAAGCGGTTACTTTAGAGGGGGATAGGTAATGAATAATATTGGTAATATGATTCAGTTTCAAATTTATCAAGAAATGTTAAGTCCGGAACCTAATCCAAACAAACTTCCAGTTGTGTATGAAGAGTGGGGAGAAAAGGCACGAGAAGTATTAAAGGATGGTCCATATTATTATGTAGCAGGAGGGGCTGGTAGTGAAAGGACGATGGATGCAAATTTGGAAGCGTTCAACCGTTGGAAATTAGTACCCAAAATGTTTCGCAATGTGGAGAATAGGAATCTATCAGTAACTTTATTCGGACATACAATTCCATACCCTGTATTATCTGCTCCCATTGGCGTACAGTCAATTATCCATAAGGATGGGGAGTTAGCCTCCGCTCGAGCATCTGCAGAATTAGGTGTACCTTATATAACGAGTTCAGCTTCTACCATTCCAATGGAAAAAATAGCCGAGGCGATGGGTGATGCACCTAGATGGTTTCAACTTTATTGGAGTAAGGATCCTGATATAGCAAAAAGCTTTGTACAAAGAGCGGAAGCATCGGGATATTCTGCAATTGTTGTTACATTAGATACACCAATGATGGCTTGGCGCGAATATGATTTGAAAAATGCGTATTTACCGTTTTTAGCAGGAGAAGGTGTTGGAAATTATTTTACAGATCCAGCATTTTGTGCCAAGCTTGACCAATCTCCAGAGGAAGATCCGTTGTCAGCAATTATGCATTGGACACAAGTGTTTGGCAATGCTAGTTTGACGTGGGATGATCTAGCTTTTTTACGTAAACATACGAAACTACCAATCATATTGAAAGGGATTTTACAACCAGATGATGCAAAACTTGCGCTTGAACATGGAGTAGATGGTATCATCGTATCCAATCATGGTGGTCGTCAAGTAGATGGAGCAATCGCAGCACTTGATGCACTTCCACTTGTGTGTGAAGTAATACAAGACCAGATTCCAGTATTGATGGACAGTGGAATCCGCCGTGGTTCAGATATTATAAAGGCAATGGCACTTGGAGCAAAAGCTGTACTTGTCGGACGTCCTTGTATGTACGGTCTTGCTGTTGCAGGAGAGCAAGGTGTCAAGGAAGTTTTGCAAAATATGATTGCTGATTTGGATATTACAATCGGACTTTCCGGTGTAAGTTCTGTACAAGATTTGGATGAATCGATATTAACGAAAGAGGACGATAAGAGGATATTGCGTCCGTCACAAATTTAATAAGTGCTAAGAAGGGATGATTATGATGGGAGATGGTTATTGCCTACATCTATTTGCCAGAGCTTATTATTAGTCAGATAGAAGAATATTGTGAGGTTGTTTCGTTTCATTCGATTCAGATTGAGAAGGAAAGGTTTTTAAATGAATTAAAGGATTGTGAAGGTCTCATTGGTGCAGAACTTCCAATTACGGAGGAACTTTTACAAAAAGCACCGAAACTTAAAATTGTGAGCAATATATCGGTTGGCTATGACAATTTTGATTTAGAATCCATGACGAGGCATGGAGTTATGGGGACAAATACACCTGGTGTTACGGAAACAACTGCAGATGCGATGATGGTGCTTTTGCTTGCTGCTGCGAGAAGGATTCCCGAGCTTGATCAATTTGTCAAAGAAAAGAAATGGACGAATTTAATTGGGATGGAGCATTATGGGATTGATGTTCATAACCGTACACTCGGTATTATTGGTATGGGGAAAATTGGTTTTGCTGTGGCAAAGCGCGCTCATTTCGGTTTTGATATGAACATTTTGTATCATAACAGAAGCCAAAATAAAGAACGAGAAGAAGCGGTTCATGCAACATATTGTGAGCTTAATGAATTGTTAAGAAAATCGGACTTTGTTTTAATGATGGCTTCTGCAAATGAGGGGACTAGACATCTTATTGGAGAAGAACAATTTTCGCTTATGCAACCAAATGCGATATTCATAAATGGATCACGTGGGCAAAATGTAGATGAAGTTGCACTTGTGCAGGCCTTAAAGAAAGGACATATTTATGGTGCGGCATTGGATGTATTTGAAACAGAACCAATTTCGCCAGATCATGAACTCTTACAGTTGAAAAATGTTGTAACTGTGCCACATATTGGTTCTGCTACATTTGAAACACGACAACGAATGGTTCAGATGGCGATTAGTAATTTAATACAAGGTATTAAAAGTGAAACTCCAACTAATTTACTTAATCAGGAGGTATTAAAAACGCACTAACGTATAATTCTAATTATTGTTGTTTAGATGTGCTTACACTATAATAGTTACACATATATAAAAGCCTCATCCAAATTCGGTTGGATGAGGTTTTTATCGTTGATTTGAACATCCATCGCTAATGATATAATCTCTCTATCAATTTCACACTCTAGAAACCATTGAAAAATAGGCAATACTTTGATCATAAACTCCTAAAAGGATTGCCGTTAACAAACATAACCAACTATTTTCACTCGTCTTATCTCTAGAACTTTCTTTTATTTGTTGAAGTCCATATGCTTCCACTTATAACATAAATATAAACTTTTACGATAACGGATAAAGATGGTGATGATAGCTTTAAAGCCATGTTTGTTTACTGAAAGATTCTTCCATCACAGATCCATTTTTAGCGAATGATTGTACAAAGAAAAAATCTTTGTTATAATCATAAGTAATTCAATAGGGTTTTCTTCGGGGTCGGGTGAAATTCCCAGCCGGCGGTGATGAGGTAAGCCTCTCAGTCCGCAACCCGTTTTATGAAGCATAAAACGGTGGATTTGGTGCAAGTCCAAAGCCGACAGTGAAAGTCTGGATGGGAGAAGAAACATAGTTCGTTAAAAAAGCTATTTTTATAGCTGTTTTTAGCGTTTATTTGAAATGCCTTTTTCTCCCTTGCTATGTATAGTAAGGGAGTTTTTTGTTGTAATGGAGAATAATTTATGGAAGGAGTGCATGTCTTTTATATGGATGATCACACATATATGAATATAGCGCTTTCATTAGCAAAAAGTACAGTTGGTCAAACGAGTCCTAATCCACATGTCGCAGCAGTAATCGTCAAGGATGGGCAAATCTTAGGAACGGGTGTGCATACGAAAGCAGGAACACCACATGCGGAGGTGCATGCGATAAATCATGCTAAAGGGGCTACGGAAGATGCGACAATGTATGTCACATTAGAACCGTGTAGCCATCAAGGCAAGACTGGCCCTTGTACAACAAAGATTATTGAAAGTGGTATTAAAAAAGTAAACGTAGCAATGTTAGACCCAAACCCACTCGTTGCAGGGAAAGGTGTAGCCAAATTACGAGAAGCTGGAATTGAAGTGGTTGTCGGGTTAGGTGAAACAGAAGCAAGAACATTAAATGAAAAATACATTCATTTTATGAAAACAAATACTCCATTTATAACGATAAAAGCAGGAATTTCATTAGACGGAAAAATAGCAACGAAAACCGGTGATAGTAAGTGGATCACCTCTATTCAATCACGACAAGATGCACATCAACTTCGTCATGAACATGATGGCATTTTAGTTGGAATTAATACAATCTTACAAGATAATCCCCTTTTAACTACCAGAAGCCCCCTTGGTGGAAGGAACCCCATTCGAATTATATTAGACACGAATTTAACTATTCCGTTGTCTGCAAAAGTCATTCAAGACAAATCTTCAAAAACAATTATATTTACAGGAAAGAACATTTCAAATGATAAAAAACTAGCCATTGAAAAGCTAGGTGTAACAGTCATAAGTCAAACAGAGGAAAAGCTTTGTTTACAAAGTGTGCTACATCATTTAGGGACATTACATATTATGTCTGTACTTGTAGAAGGTGGTGCTCAGATACACGCATCGTTTATAGAAGCAAATGCTTTTCAACAAATTATTGCGTATGTCGCACCGAAAATAATCGGTGGGAAAGAAGCCATTTCGTTTATTGGTGGAAATGGTACAAATGATGTGATAGATGGAAAAACATTACATTTTACTGAAATAAAACAAATTGGTCCAGATATAAAAATAACGGCAAAATGTATCCAAGAAGAGGAAGGTGTTTTATGTTTACAGGAATAGTCGAAGAGTTAGGGACATTACAATCTGTCAAACATGCAGGGAACACATTACAATTATCGATTGCTGCAAAAAAAGTGCTAGAAGATATTAGCTTAGGCGATAGTATTGCAGTCAATGGTGTTTGTTTAACGGTAACGAGTTTTTCAAAGGAAACTTTTTCTGTAGATGTGATGCCCGAAACATTTCATAGTACGTCATTGCATGAGCTGGCAAAAGGCTCTTACGTTAATTTAGAAAGAGCGATGAGCGCTAATGGACGTTTCGGAGGTCATTTTGTAACAGGACATGTAGATACAGTTGGGGAAATTATTCAAAAGGAATATAAAGAAAATGCTATTTATGTGAAGATTGCATTTTCTGAAAATGAGATGCATGTATTACTTCATAAAGGTTCTATTACAGTGGATGGTGTTTCTTTAACGGTTTTTGGAGTAGAGGATGGGCTTGTTACGATATCAATTATTCCTCATACAGCAAAAGAGACCGTTCTTGGTATAAAGGAAGTTGGCGAAAAGGTTAATTTAGAGTTTGATATGCTTGGAAAATATGTTCATACATTTTTACGTTCACAACAAGAAGGTCGTGAACAAGACCAGCTTTCCGTAGAATTTTTACAAGAAAATGGATTTTTATAAAATGAAAAGGAGTTTTCATCTATGTTCCATACGATTGAAGAAGCGGTAGAAGATTTAAAGCAAGGGAAGGTCATTATCGTTTGTGATGATGAAGATCGGGAAAATGAAGGTGATCTTGTTGGTTTAGGACAGTTTGCGACACCTGAGATGATTAATTTTATGGCAACAGTCGGTAGAGGACTTATATGTACACCTGTATCTCCTGAAGTCGCACATACATGTCAGTTAAGGCCAATGGTAGACAAAAATACAGACCCGTATGAAACAGCGTTTACGATTAGTATTGATCATAAAGATACGACTACAGGTATCAGTGCTTTTGAACGGTCTTTTACCATTCAAAAATTATTAGAATTAGACGTATCTATCGATGATTTCAAACAACCGGGACATGTTTTTCCGCTTGTATCAAAGGCAGGTGGGGTATTGGAACGTCCTGGACATACAGAAGCGACGATTGATTTAGCACGGTTAGCTGATGCAAAACAAGTTGGTGTCATTTGTGAAATTATGAAAGAAGATGGAACGATGGCACGTGTCGATGATTTAAAGAAACTTTCTGAAACGTATAATTTAAAGATGATTACCATTAAAGATTTAATTGCTTATCGGATGCAACATGAATCTTTTATTAAAAGAGAAGTAGAAATCAGTTTACCGACAGAATATGGGCAGTTTAAGGCAATTGGTTTTACAAGTTTATCAGATGGCAAAGAACATATAGCACTTGTAAAAGGTGATATACAAGACGAGATGCCTGTTTTAGTCCGAATTCATTCCGAATGTTTAACAGGAGATGTATTTGGCTCTAATCGATGTGACTGTGGTCCACAACTACATAAGGCGTTGGCGCAAATAGAGCAAGCTGGAAAAGGTGTTTTATTGTATATGCGTCAAGAAGGAAGAGGAATTGGGTTAATGAATAAATTAAAATCATATAAACTCCAAGAAGAGGGCCTTGATACGGTGGAAGCAAACAATGAATTAGGCTTTGCAGACGATTTACGTGATTATACGATTAGCGCACAAATTTTACGTAATTTAGGTGTGGATCAAGTTCGTTTATTAACGAATAATCCAAGAAAAATTTATGGTTTACAAGATGCGGGCATTGATGTCACAGAACGTGTTGCACTCGAAATGCCGATCAAAAAAGACAATGAACGATATTTAAAAACAAAACAAGAAAAACTAGGACATTTATTAACTTTTTAAAGGAGAGAGAATCATGAAGAAAGTATTGGAAGGGCATTTAGTTGGAAATGATTTGAAAATAGGAATAGTTGTAGGACGGTTTAATGAATTTATTACGAGCAAATTATTAGGTGGGGCAGAAGATGCGTTAAGAAGGCATGGGGTAGAAGATGAAAATATTACGATTGTTTGGGTACCAGGTGCATTTGAAATTCCTTTAGCGACAAAAAAATTAGCAGATAAAGGAGAGTTTGATGCAATTATTACGTTAGGAACAGTCATAAGAGGATCTACCCCACATTTTGATTATGTATGTAATGAGGCCGCAAAGGGCATTTCGAAAGTTGGAATGGATGCTAATATTCCGGTTATTTTCGGTGTGTTAACTACAGATACGATCGAACAAGCAATTGAGCGTGCAGGAACAAAAGCTGGCAATAAAGGATACGATGCAGCAGTAAGCGCAATTGAAATGGGTAATTTATATAAAAGTTTCTAGAATGTCATAATGTATGATGAAGTGGCAAAATAAATACGGTTTTAATCATTTGAAACGAATATGGAGATTTTTCCAAAAGGGTATTTTAGCGGAATGAAAAAGTGCTTTGCAGCGGTCATAAACCGACAACTGCAAAGCACTTTTTACGTATATATAACTATCCGAAATCATATGAAAATTTTTCGATATATTTTTACGTATTCAGTCGATATGATGAATGATGCCTTGTTTGAATCTATCAATACCTTCTTCTATCTCTTTGAAAGTTAAATTTCCGTAACCTAATATTATTTTATGTTTATGTTTCCCTTTTTCGATAGTATGCAGTTCTACTGGATATACTTGCACATTATATTTTTGGGATAGTTCTTGAATGATTTGTGTTGAAAACTATACTTTTTGAAATTCAGCTACTAAATGTAATCCTGTGGAGTCACCTAAAATGTTTACGTTCCTTCCAAATTCTTTTGTTAAACATTTTTTAATATGATCTCGACGGCTTTTATAAACTTTCTTCATTTTTCTAATATGACGTTCTAAATGTCCTTCATCTATGAACCGTGCAATAGTTAGTTGTTGTAATGTTGGTGTATGAAGATCCATGAACCATTTTAAGTTTCTACAACTTTTTGCTAAAGATGGAGGGAGAATTAAGTACCCTAATCTAAGTGCGGGTGATAATATCTTACTAAATGTTCCAATATAAATTACTTTATCTGGGTCGAGTCCTTGTAATGAATGGATGGGACTTCCTTGGTACCGAAATTCACTGTCATAATCGTCTTCCACAATAAAACAGTCTGCTTTTCTAGCATATTGAATTAGCTGAATTCTCCTTTGAATCGATAAAGTTCCTCCAATAGGGAATTGGTGTGACGGTGTTACAAAAATGAAGCTAGGTTTTTTCTTTGATGGAAGAGAATCAGTTTTCATTCCATGTTCATCTACTGGTATAGGGCATAATGTTGATCCGGGAGTAGTAAAAATGGTTTGAATTTCATGTGTGATAGGGTCTTCAATTAGTACTTCGTCGCCTTCAGATAGCAATAAGTCGGCGATAAGTGATAAGGCTTGGGTTGCGCCAGAAGTAATCACTAATTGATCGGGATGACAGTGAACTCCTCTTGTCCTTTTTACATAACGGGAAAGTATGTGACGTAACTCTACTCTTCCTTCTGGACAATCATAACCGAATACAGAGTTGGAAGTTTCTTCACAAATTTGTTTGGAAATTTTCCCCCATATTTTTCTCGGAAACATATCTAATGAAGGGATACCTGGGCGAAAATCAATAAGATCCGTCGTTTCTTCCTTAGCTTCATGCATGTCCGAAAAAGACGGTGTGTGAGATTTCTCCGTTAAATGTAAGGTTGCTCCTTCTGCCACATACGTACCTGAACCTTGTTTTCCTTCTATATAACCTTCTGTAAATAGTTGTTCATATGCTTCTAATATGACATTTCTGGATATTCCTAAGTTAGAAGATAGTTCACGTGTAGACGGTAGACGTTCACCGGCTGTAAGTTCTCCTTGTAATATGCGCTTACGAATTTGTTCATACACTTGATGAATGAGAGGCATTTCTATCGTTTTATCAATTTGTATCCACAAGATGATTTTCTCCTTTTTTCAAAGTGGTACTATAAAATTATGTGATAAATGGTCCTTATAAAAACCATTTTATCATGGTAGATTGTGAATATACATATAATCTTTATGTTGTAGTACATCATATTAAAATGAAATGGTGGGGTTCAAATGATAACAAAAGAAGAGAAACAATTCGCTGAAGCATTGAAATCCGTATCAAGAAATTTAAAAATTAAAGAATATATCCAGCAATCTCCTGAACTTTATCCTTTGTTTCAAAGGGCAGCGAAACGATTTGTAGCGGGAGAGGCAAAAAAAGATGGAATCGCTATTGGACAGAAGCTTACGGATTTGGGATACCGTATTTCTCTGGAGTTTATTGGTGAAAATACGATGAGCAGGGAAGCGTGTATACAAGCAAAGGATGAATTTTTAAGATTAATTCAAGCATGTGGAAAACAAGGATTACATACACGTATTTCTTTTGATTTATCGCATATTGGTTTAGTCATTGATCCGGAGTTTGCTTTGCAAAACTTATTAGAAATGGCGAAAGAAGCAAATAAATATGGTTTATCACTCATGATTAGTGCTGAGGAGTCTAATAAAGTCGAACGAGTGTTATCCGTCTATAAAAAAGCTGTATCTCAACATGAACATATCGGTGTAACCATTCAGGCGCAATTATATCGCTCCTTAGAAGATCTTAAGGAATTGCTAAACTATCCTGGCACCATTCGTTTAGTGAAAGGTGCGTTTCAAGAACCAGCAGATATTTGTATACCACGTTCTGATACTTTAAATGAACGGTATCTTGAATTGGTGGCTCTATGTGTACAAGCGAATCATGCTGTTTCCATTGCTACACACGACGAAACAATATATAAAAGAATAATAGAACAGGATTATTTTACAAAGCCATATGTAGAAGCGGAAATGCTCTATGGTGTACGCCCAGATCTTTGTAACCAGCTAAAAAGCGAAAAACGGCCAGTCCGAGTTTATGTAACATATGGAAGTGAATGGTATTTGTATTTCACCCATAGAATTGCAGAATATCCCCCGAACATGTATGTTGCAGTGAGAGATATGATTGAAGGGGCGGAAAATACTTTTGAATATTACTAAACATAGTGTTTGTGGTTATTTTGCAAATGAATGAACAGTATCATGCGTTTTTTATGTTAAACTATATGTAATAATATTTAGCAAATAGCAAATTAAATTGACGGAATCTTCAAACTAAGAGTGTTTGAAATGAATGGTTATGGATAAATGAGATGAAAAAAGTCGCGATAATAACAACATAATTTAAATTGTTTTTGAGGAACATAATTGGGGGAGAGAGGAGGAAAAGGGTATGATTCAAAAGTGGTTGTATCGTATTTTATCTATGATAGTTTTTATGGCATTATTTTTAGTTGATATAGTGGTGGTTGCTCCGTTTGCGACAAACGAGATAGTTGCTTCAGCTCTTGTGTTTGTGTTTTATCTGTATCTTATATATCTTATTAGTTTTCGTAAAGTTTTTTAGGAGGATTCGTTTTGAGCTCGGAATAATACAATTATTATTCCGTTTATTTTATTTCAATATAATCGTGAAAAATCTACTTTTATTATTGACAAAAAAATGTTTGTTTTATATGATAGAGGTTGCACATAAATAACATAAAATACACACATTTAGAATATTATCGTATGTTACACACACTTATAAGTATGATAATGTATTCTAAAACATTCGATTTTAAATGAGCAGACCACATTTGTGCGAAATAATGTGGCGATATAAAAATAAAATATAGTGCAAAGGAGAGATATTCATGAGACGTGGTCGTCCTAGACGTCGTAAAGTGTGTTATTTCACAGCAAACGGAATCACACATATCGACTATAAAGATGTGGAGTTATTAAAGAAATTTATTTCTGAACGTGGTAAAATTTTACCTCGTCGTGTAACTGGTACATCTGCTAAATACCAAAGAAAATTAACTATCGCAATTAAGCGTGCACGCGCTATGGCTTTACTTCCATACGTGAGCGAATAATAAAGAAACGGTTGCCTATTCATGTAGGACAACCGTTTTTTGTTCTTCTAACAATATTAATGAAATGTAATTTATTTTCTCCTCTTTGGATAAATCAGTATAATTTTTATCATGACAAACGTCATATAAACGAGTGCTAAAAAGACAAATAGAAACGTTAATGGATAAAAAAACGACAAAATAGTGAATACAAATACTGGAATAGTAATCGCAAAAGCAGACATCTTCCACATAATTGCATATGTTAACTTACGATCTAATAAACGTGCCGTAATCGTCATAATATAAGCAAATACAGATAATCCACTAAAAACAAGCACGACCAGTACTAAATAATAGAAAATAAAAAAGTAAATAAGTTTAAAAAATAACTGAATTTGTACACCATAGTCTGCCATCGTAATTTGGTCGATTAAGGCAGGTATAGATGCAATCGCTAATATAATAAATAGATAGATAACGGTTATATCCATTCCGATTCGGTTTAGTGCAAATGTATCTTTTTTCTTTGGTAACTTCAAACTATGATTACAAGCTTTTATAAATACATTCATCTATATTCTTCCTTTATGAAAAGTTATTCGTAAAATACTATATCACGTATTATACTTTACATACAGAAATAGCTCCCCCGTTGCATACTTCCAAAAAGAAAAACATGTCAAAATCTGCTATGATATTAGGTAGTGATGATGTCTAAATTGCTATATAAAATATAAAAATATGGCTTGGATATCGTCAAGGAAAGTTTTTGGATAAAAATGAAGAGGTGTTATATGAATAAATCAAATAAATTAACAGAAGGAGCATTATTGACGGCGGTATATATCGTCATCTTATTGTTTTTTGTTTTCGTACCGATCGTTGGACCAATTGGTATCTTTTTGTTACCAATTCCATTTGTCTTATATACAGAACGATATGGAGCGAAATCAGGCTTTTTCATGCTTATTGGTGCATTAATTTTAAGTGTGATATTTGCAACGATTATTGCACTTCCGATTACGTTGTTTATAGGTATTGGTGGTATCGTCATTGGATCTGCGATGAAACGAGGATTAAGACCATATGAGATATGGGCTCAAGGAACATTAGGCTTTATTATCGGCATTCTATTATTGTTTGCTTTTGCAGAAGTCGTTTTAAATATAAATATATATGAACAATTTGATGCAGCGCAAAAAGATTCCCTTCAAATGATGCAATCCATGGCTAATCAATTTGGAATTGTCGGTAATGATCTACAAATCGTGTTAGATCAGACGAAGGAACAACTAAATATGATGAAAGATTTAATTCCTGCGATGATTGCGATTATGGCTATCTTTTTAGCTCTTATTACACAATGGTTATCGTATAAAGTAATGAATCGATTACGTAGGGGAACATATCATTTCCCACCATTTCATCAATTTAATTTACCGACAGTCATTTTATGGTTTTATTTATTATCACTTATCGTTAGTCTTTTAGTAGAACAAAGCAGTTCCTTAGGGATTATTACGTTTAATATGATTACGTTAGGTTCTGTCTTACTAACGATTCAAGGAATATCGTTCATCTTCTTTTTCGCCAATATAAAGAAATTCTCCAAAGTAGCACCGGTTATTGTTGTTATTTTGACAGTTATTTTACCTTTTATCATGATGTTTATCATGCGATTTATTGGTATACTTGATTTAGGATTGTCGATGAAAAAGAGAATGGCGGAATCGAATAAAAAGTGAACGTATAGGGGTTGAACGAATTGAAGCGTTTTGAATTAAAAGATAAAATACGTCACTCGATGTGGGCGATTTTAGTTTTTACAATAATCATCTTACTGATTCTCTTTTATTATAATTGGGTCATTGGAATTGTGATGACGGTGTTCGCTGCTATCGTTTATTTTATGGCGAAAAGAGAACAAGAACAGTTGGATCAATTATATCGATCACATATGAATCAGTTAAGTTATCAAGTAGAGCAATCTGGAAAAGCAACCTTTTTACAAATGCCAATCGGAATCGTTATTTATAATGATGATTTCGATATAAAATGGGCGAATCCTTATATGGAAACATTATGTAAAGAGGAAGACTTAATTGGAAAGTCATTGTATATTTTTGGAGAGTCCCTTATTCATAAAATAAATCAAAAAGAAATGGAGACGATGCTAACCATTGATCCGTATGAAGTACATGTAAAAATTGCATCGGAAGGGCAAACATTGTACTTCTTTGATCGTACAGAGGAAAAAGCGTTAGAAAGGCGTTACGATGATGGATTGTTAGTACTCGCAAATATCTATTTAGATAATTATGAAGAAATCTCTCGTAATATGGATGATAGTTTAAAAAGTCGCCTAAATTCACTTATAACCGAAACGTTAAACCGCTGGGCTGCGAAACATAAATTTTATATAAAGCGAACATCTCAAGAACGTTTTATTGCAGTATTAACGAAAAAAGGTTTGCATGAGTTAGAAGAAACAAATTTTGATATATTAGATGAAATTCGTGAAGTGCGTGCAGAGGAAGGGCAGCAAAATCCAATTACAATTAGTATTGGAGTTGGAACCGGACATATGCTTATTCCTGAATTAGCACGTCTTGCACAATCGAGTTTAGATCTAGCTTTAGGTCGTGGTGGGGACCAAGTTGCGGTTCGTGATGAGTCTGGAAAAGTCCGTTTTTATGGCGGGAAAACGAATCCAATGGAAAAACGCACACGAGTGAGGGCACGCGTTGTTTCTCACGCATTGAAGGACCTTGTGGAACAAAGTAATAATGTCATCATTATGGGACATAAATCACCTGATATGGATTCATTAGGAGCAACGATAGGTGTTTTAAATATCGCACAGTCTAATGGTGTACCTGGTTATATTGTGTACGATGAAAATGATGTTACGACAGGGATTGAAAAAGTAGTAGATGAAGTAAAGAAAGAAGAAAATTTATGGAAGTTTTTCATTGGACCGGAAGAGGCAGAAGCAATTTGTACCGATAAAAGTTTAGTCGTCGTTGTAGATACACATAGGCCATCGTTAACAGCTCATGAAAAACTACTTCGTATGGCACATTATATTGTCGTTATAGACCACCATAGGCGTGGAGAGGAGTTTGTAGATCAACCGACTCTCGTCTATATGGAACCATATGCGTCATCGACTGCGGAGCTTGTAACAGAGTTAATTGAATATCAACCGAAAAAGAAAAAGTTGACAGCACTTGAAGCAACAGCGATGCTTGCTGGAATTATTGTCGATACAAAAAGCTTTGCCCTTCGAACAGGTTCACGTACATTCGATGCGGCATCGTATTTACGTTCAAAAGGAGCAGATCCTGTATTAATTCAACGGTTCTTAAAGGAAGATTTAGCAACTTTACGAAAACGAAATGAGTTAATTGAAAAGGCAACCGTGATTCATGATACAATAGCAATAAGTAAAGCAGATGCTGAAAAAACATATGGACAGATCGTTATCGCACAAGCTGCAGATACACTTTTAACCGTAGATAGTGTGACAGCATCATTTGTTATTGCACGCATTAACGAAGATACGATTGCCATTAGTGCACGTTCGTTAGGGGATGTGAATGTACAGCTAGTGATGGAAGCGATGGACGGTGGTGGACATTTAACAAATGCCGCTACTCAACTTGAAGGAATGTCCATTGATGAAGTAGAAGAGAAATTATTAGCCGTAATAAATGATCATATGGAAGGGAGAACATAAACGATGAAGGTAATTTTCTTACAAGACGTAAAAGGTAAAGGAAAAAAAGGCGAAGTGAAGGATGTACCAGTAGGGTATGCGAATAACTTCCTATTAAAAAATAAATTAGCAGAAGAGGCTACACCGGGAAATTTAAAGAAATTAAAAGCACAGGAAAATAAAAAGGCACAAATCGAAGCAGAAGAAAAACAAGAAGCAGAACAATTAAAAGCAACATTAGAAAAAGTAACAGTGGTCATTAAAGCAAAAGCAGGAGACGGTGGCCGTTTATTCGGATCGATTACGAGCAAACAAATAGCAGAAGCATTAAAGAAGGATCATAAAATTACAGTAGATCGTAGAAAAATCGATTTACAAGATCCAATTCGTGCTTTAGGACATACGAATGTACCGGTGAAGTTACATAGTGATGTAACAGGTACCATTCAAGTACATGTACAAGAACAATAGATGATGGCAAATAGGGACATAATAAAGTGATTATATGAAAAACTACTCACATTATGTCCCGATTTTTTTGTAAAGAGAGGTGGACAAAGTGATGGAACAACATGGTAGAACCCCACCACATAATATAGAAGCAGAACAAGCAGTAATAGGTGCTGTTTTTTTAGAGGCGGAGGCTTTTTCAACAGCTGCTGAGCGACTTACATCGAAGGACTTTTTTCGAGCGAGTCACCAAGTTATTTTTCAAGCGATGTATGAATTGTTTGAAAAGGGAGAACCAATTGATTTAGTTTCGGTGACAATTTTGCTTACAAACAAAGGAGAAATCGATGTTGCAGGTGGAGCGGTTTACTTAACAGAAATCGCAGAGTCTGTTCCGACAGCTGCGAATATTGATTATTATGCTCGTATCGTTGAAGAGAAGGCATTATTACGTCGTTTAATAAAAACAGCGACAGATATTGTGACGGAGAGTTTTGATAAGGAAGATTCGGTCGAAGCGGTATTGGATACTGCGGAAAAGAGTATTTTAGAAGTTGCGAACAAAAAGAATACGGGTGCGTTTAAACCGATTAAAGATGTCCTTATTAATGTATATGAAAATATTGAACAATTACACCATCAAGAAGATGAAGTTACAGGAATTCCTACAGGGTTTAAGGATTTAGATCGAATGACAGCGGGATTCCAACGAAATGATTTAATTATCGTAGCTGCTCGTCCATCTGTTGGGAAGACGGCATTCGCTTTAAATATTGCTCAAAATGTGGCCGTTCGCGCGAATGAAAATGTGGCGATTTTTAGTTTAGAGATGGGTGCAGAACAGCTTGTCCAACGTATGTTATGTGCAGAAGGGAATATTGATTCACAACGTTTACGAACTGGGAAGTTAGAGCAAGAAGATTGGGGAAAACTAACGATGGCGATGGGGAGTTTGTCCCATGCAGGTATATATATTGATGACACACCAGGCGTACGTGTGACAGATATTCGTTCCAAATGTCGTAGGTTAAAACAGGAACATGGTTTAGGCATGATTATCATCGATTATTTACAATTAATCCAAGGTAGTGAAGGTTCTCAAGAAAACAGGCAACAAGAAGTATCGGAAATTTCTCGTTCCTTAAAAGGACTTGCTAGAGAACTAGAGGTTCCACTTATTGCATTGTCACAGTTATCCCGTGGAGTAGAATCACGTCAAGATAAACGTCCGATGATGTCCGACTTACGTGAATCGGGAAGTATTGAGCAAGATGCGGATATCGTTGGTTTCTTATACCGTGATGATTATTATGATAAAGAGTCTGAACAACAAAATATTATCGAGATCATTTTAGCAAAGCAACGTAATGGTCCAACAGGAACGGTAGAACTTGCTTTCGTAAAGGAATATAATAAGTTCGTTGACTTAGATCGACGGTATGATGAAAGCAGTGTACCGCCGCCAATTCCTGTCTAAAGTTCAACTTTTCGTTTATTAGGTAGCTATTTTCATCAAATAGTTGAACAACCGCGAAAACAGATGCAATAATCAAGATTTGGATGCAACAACCGTGAAAACAGATGCAATAATCAAAATTCAGATGCAACAACCGCGAAAACAGATGCAATAAACAAAATTTAGATGCAATAAACGTGAAAACAGATGCAATAATCAAAATTGAGATGCAACAACCGCGAAAACAGATGCAATAATCAAAATTCAGATGCAACAACCGTGAAAACAGATGCAATAATCAAAATATGGATGCAACAACCGTGAAAACAGATGCAATAATCAAAATATGGATGCAACAACTGCGAAAACAGATGCAATAATCAAAATTCAGATGCAACAACCGTGAAAACAGATGCAATAATCAAAATTGAGATGCAACAACCGTGAAAACAGATGCAATAATCAAAATTGAGATGCAACAACCGCGAAAACAGATGCAATAATCAAAATTGAGATGCAACAACCGCGAAGACAGATGCAATAAACAAAATTGAGATGCAACAACCGCGAAAACAGATGCAATAATCAAAATTCAAATCCGAACAATTACAATAAAAATGCTATAAATGTTCGACTTTTTATTGACTTGTTATAGAAATATTGATAAACTTACAGATGGATTTAATAGAAAAATTAAAATGAAATTATAAATTATTAGCGGAGGTGCACGATGTCCTCAGTAGTTGTAGTTGGTACGCAGTGGGGCGATGAAGGGAAAGGGAAAATTACAGATTACCTTTCACAAAACGCAGAAGTAGTTGCTCGTTATCAAGGTGGAAATAACGCAGGTCATACGATTGTATTTGGTGGGGTAACATACAAGTTACACTTAATCCCATCTGGAATTTTTTTCTCTGACAAAGTTAGTGTATTAGGGAATGGAATGGTTATTGATCCGAAAGCTTTCATGGAAGAAATTAAATATCTTCATGATAAAGGTGTTTCTACTGATAACTTAAAAGTAAGCAATCGTGCTCATGTTATTTTGCCATATCATTTAAAATTAGATATTTTACAAGAAGAAGATAAAGGTGCAAACAAAATCGGTACGACGAAAAAAGGTATCGGTCCAGCATATATGGATAAAGCTGCACGTAGCGGTATTCGTATCGCAGATTTATTAGATAAAGAAGTGTTCCGTGCTAAATTGGAGCAAAACTTAGCGGAGAAAAACCGTTTATTTGAGAAGTTTTATGAAGTTGATCCAATTGATGTTGAAGACATTTTTGAAGAGTATTATGAATATGGTCAACAAATGGAAAAATATGTTTGTGATACATCTGTCGTGTTAAACGATGCATTAGATAATGGAAAGCGAGTGCTTTTCGAAGGTGCGCAAGGTGTTATGTTAGATATTGACCAAGGAACATATCCATTCGTTACATCTTCTAACCCAGTTGCGGGTGGAGTGACGATTGGTTCTGGTGTTGGCCCATCCAAAATTTCTACGGTTGTAGGAGTTTCAAAGGCTTATACGACACGTGTTGGGGATGGTCCTTTCCCAACGGAATTAACAGATGAGATTGGGGATCAAATTCGTGAAGTAGGTCGCGAATATGGTACGACAACAGGCCGTCCACGTCGTGTGGGTTGGTTTGATAGTGTGGTTGTTCGCCACGCTCGTCGTGTAAGTGGTATTACAGATTTATCTTTAAACTCACTAGATGTTTTAACTGGTATTGAAACATTAAAAATTTGTGTTGCGTACAAATACAAAGGTGAGATTATGGATGAATTCCCTGCTAGCTTACATGTGTTAGCAGAATGTGAACCTGTATATGAAGAATTACCAGGTTGGACAGAAGATATTACAGGAGTACGTTCTATCCATGATTTACCGACGAATGCGCGTAATTATTTAGAGCGAGTTGCTCAGTTATCTGAAATTCCTTTATCTATTTTCTCTGTCGGTCCTGACCGTACGCAAACAAATGTAGTACGTAGCGTATATCGTTAATATATTTTACGGTGGTATTTATCTATTAAGATAAATACCACCTTTTTTATGCTGTAAGTTGCAAGAATATGATGTGAAGTTGCAAGAATACCGGGTGAAGTTGCAAGAATCCCGGCCAAAGTTGCAAGAATACCGGTTAAAGTTGCAAGAATACAGGTTAAAGTTGCAAGAATACAGGTTGAAGTTGCAAGAATACAGGTTGAAGTTGCAAGAACCCAACTCCAAATCCACAAGAACGCAATCATCCCCCCCAATCGCCAACTTCACAAAAGGTAATTTGAATTTGTGTTGCATGTATTCCATCTATTTCCAAATGTTTTTGTGTAAATTGTTTTATTCATAACTTTATAAGTAGGAATAAAGACAATTCCCTTAAAATACGTTAAAATATAAGGATAGATAAAAATAAAAAGACTCATATTAATGTGGATATAAATAAAAACCTTTAAAGGAGTGGCTCATAGTGGCTTTAAAAATATTAGTTGTAGATGATGAAAAACCAATTGCTGATATATTGAAATTTAATTTAGTGAAGGAAGGATATGAAGTAGTCCTTGCGCATGATGGAGATACGGCGATTGAATTAGCGGAAACAGAGGATCCAGATTTAATCTTACTCGATATTATGTTACCAGGAAAAGATGGAAACGAAGTGTGTCGTGAAATAAGAAAAACGAAGACGATGCCGATTATTATGTTAACAGCGAAAGATTCCGAAATTGATAAAGTACTTGGCCTTGAATTAGGCGCAGATGACTATGTGACAAAACCTTTCAGTAACCGCGAATTAATCGCCCGTGTGAAGGCGAACTTACGTAGACAACAAGCCGTGCAAGAAGATGCACAAGTGCAACAGAAAAAAGATATTGAAATAGGTAACTTAAAAATCCATCCAGATGCATATAGTGTGTCACGTAATGGAGAACATGTGGATTTAACACATCGTGAATTTGAACTGTTTTATTATTTAGCAAGACATATCGGTCAAGTGATGACGAGAGAACACCTTCTCGAAACAGTATGGGGATATGATTATTTTGGGGACGTAAGAACAGTGGACGTTACAATTAGACGATTACGGGAGAAAATTGAAGAAGATCCGAGTAATCCGAATTGGATTGTCACAAGAAGAGGAGTAGGCTATTATTTACGCAACCCTGAAGAGGAGTAAATGATATGAAAAAAGTCGGTTTTTTTCGATCGATTCAATTAAAATTTATAATTATTTATATTTTGTTGTTAGTGATCGCTGTACAAGTGATTGGTTCTTATGTTGCTCGTGAACTAGAAGCAGAATTACTCGATAACTTTAAAGAAGCAACAAATGACCGTATCGATTTGCTTAGCTATAATGTAGAGCAAGCTTTTAATAAACAACGTACAGATGATCCTGAGGAACCGACATTACAAGAGGAAATTCAGGAAATTACGATTGATGTCGATCGAACTGGTGCGATGGTTCAAGTGATGAATAACCAAGGTCGTGTACTCGGGACGAATGATTATACTAATACAGAAATTATTGGTAAAAAGATTACGGAGGATACCGTACAACGTGCAATAAAGTTTAATACATCGATCGATAATACGTCTTTAAACGTAAATACGGGGGAACGGGTACTCGTGCGAGTAGAGCCTGTTGTCGATGATAATAACAATGTGCAAGGGGTTATTTATTTAGAGACGTCACTTGAAAGTGTATATGATCAGTTACAAAAAATAAATGACATTTTTCTAAAAGGGTCTGTTATTGCATTAATCGTCTCTGTTTTACTTGGAATCTTAGTAGCACGTGCCATAACGAAACCAATTTTAGAAATGCGTCAGCAAGCACAGACGATGGCTCGTGGAGATTTCTCACAAAAAGTAGAAGTGTATGGGTCAGACGAAATTAGTCAGTTAGCTGTCACATTTAATCACTTAAATGACCGTTTAAAACATTATATGGGTCAAATTGAAAATGAACAGCGTAAATTAGAGTCTGTACTCGAAAATATGACGGATGGTGTCATTGCAACAGATAGTAAAGGAGAAATTACGTTAATAAACGAAGCTGCTGGACGATTATTTAATGAAAATCCGATGCATTTATTAAATAAAGATTTATTAGCTTTATTAGAGTTAGAAGAAAAGGTAGAAGATATCATCCAACTACAGCAAAGTGGGACGCTCGTTCTCGATTATAGTCATGAAGAGGAAACACATTATGTTCGAGCGAATTTCTCGACACTTTATGATGACAATAGTGAAAAGGCTACAGGAATCATTACCGTATTAAGTGATGTAACGGAAGAGGAAAAAATTGAACAAGAACGCCGGGAATTCGTATCAAACGTCTCACATGAATTACGTACACCATTAACGACATTGCGCAGTTATTTAGAAGCTTTAACAGATGGTGCGTGGGAAGATCCTGATATTGCGCCGAAATTTTTAGAAGTAATTCAAAATGAAACCGAACGAATGATTCGAATGGTGAATAGTTTGTTACAGTTATCAAAAATTGATAGCAAAGAACAGCCATTAATGCGTGAAGTGGTTGATTTTCCAAAGTTTTTCCATCATATTATTGATCGTTTTGAAATGAATGTAAAAGATGGAAATATTACGTTTAAACGAATTATTCCAGATGAATCTTATTTCGTGTATATTGATAAAGATAAAATGACACAAGTGTTAGATAATATTATTTCTAATGCAGTGAAATATTCACCAGATGGTGGGTGTATTACGTGCCGCGTACAGAAAGATATCCGTCAAATTATCGTTAGTATACAAGATGAAGGAATTGGAATTGAATACGAAAAATTAGATAAAATTTTCGATCGTTTTTACCGTGTCGATAAGGCTCGTACACGTCAACTTGGTGGAACAGGCTTAGGATTAGCTATTACACGTGAATTAGTCGAATCACATTATGGACGAATTTGGGCAAGTAGTAAAGAAGGAAAAGGAACGACCATTCACTTTACATTACCGCTCAACAATAAGCGGAGGAGACAACAATGAGTTACGAAACAGTTAAATCATTTATTTTAGTCGTCTTAATCGCTATTAGCTTTTTGTTATCTTTCATCTTATGGAGTTATCAGCCAAATTATGATTATTTATATAGTGCGGATTATGTCAACGAGGTGGACATCGGTGGAGATGAGAGAGGAAAAAATGAATTATTAATCCCAAATAAAATCATTCTTCGAGAGGGAGAAAAAGCGACTGGATTTTATGATATGTTGGAACAACAGGAATTATTCCAGTCCATTAAATCTTGGGAGCTTTCTGATTATACATTAAAAGAAGTGGAAGGACGACCAAATGATAAAAATTATGTAGAGCTTGTCTTTCCACCGAAAACGCCAGTGGAACTCGTTTCAACGATTTTAACTTTTCGCGAAACACCAGAGTTACCGAACTGGACTTTTTCAAGAATGTTTTTACGAATGAACGAAGAATCAAATACATTACAATTGGCCATTTTATCTGATGATAATACGAAGATGATAGAAGCAACCGTGGATAAAACAGATGCTTACGATATTGTTCAATCACATTACTCTAACAAAGAAGCATTAGCGCCATATGTAACATTAGAAGAAGGAGATCATGTCATTTATGTAAAGTCAGGTCCCGTACAATTAAAAGAAAAAACATTTGTCGCAAGTAGAATTAAACCTGATTTATTCATTAATGCGTTATTTACCAACCCGAATTTAGTGACACAAAATATGAAAGAAGCATATTTTACAGATGGACAAAGAGGGATGCGAATCGTTCAAGACGGGAGATTATTGCAGTTCATTAATCCATTGCAAGAAAAATTCGAGCATTCCAGTGCATTAGAATTACTCGATAAAAGTGTGAATAATATTAATGAACATAAAGGATGGACGAATAATTACTATATAGAAAGTATTCGACCTGATGTTTCAAATATTCGTTATCGTCTGCATTATGCTGGATATCCTGTGTACCATTATGGCAATTTAACTATTATCGAACAATCATGGCGGGAGCAAGACTTACATGAATACAATCGCCCGCTCATTCGTATCGGTAACTTATTAAATGCCCGTGATATTGAACTGATCTCCGGGGAAGAATTGATTGCCTATTTACAAACGGATCATGATATGGAACTAGATAAAATAGAAGACATAGAACTTGGTTATATGTTAAATTTTTTAGAGGATGATCATAGTTTAACATTGGAACCACAATGGTCTGTTTATTATGAAGGACAGTGGACAAGGTTTAATGTAGCTGAATATGAACGACAAAGAGGAGGGGATTTATAATGCATTGGGGACAAATTAAGACGTTATTAATCCTCAGCTTCCTCCTGTTAGATATTTACTTATTTACGCAATTTTTAGAGAAAAAAGAGGTCGCAGATATTGGCGTTATCGAGCATGAACCATCAACGATTGAAGAACAGTTGAACGCAGAATCGATTACGATCAAAGAATTGCCAGATCAGGAATATGAAGAAACATATATTTCACTGAAACAGCATTTATTTACGAAAGATGAGTTAAAGGATGTATCAAATGTACCAAAACAAGAGTCATTTATATTGAATCAAAATATGGTCGTTTCCATCTTGGATAAAGAGGTCGCATTACCAAGTAAGAAAACAGATGCGAATATGAATGACTTCTTAGCATCGTTTGCGTACTATGGAGAAGAGTATACATTTTGGGAAAGAAATGAAGAAAAAAATGTCCTCATTTATTTTCAAAATAAATTAGATCGTACCATTTATTATAATGATAAAGGGATTATTTTAGTCTTTTTAAATGATGATAATGAAGCGACGCATTATATTCAAACGATGTTAGGGGAAGAAGAAACAGTCGCTGAAAAGCGCGAGCTTATTACGCCAATGCGTGCAATTGAAACATTGTATAATGCCAATGCGTTATTTGCTGGAGATGAAATTACCCGTGTAAACATTGGATTCCATACGAGGGTCCCATTTGAAAGTGATGTACAAGTATTCGTGCCGATTTGGAAAATTACGGTCAATGACGATCATAATTACTTTGTGAACGCTATTGAAGGATTTATTTTCTCCACAGATGAAGAAGAGTTTTTTGATGAAGTGACGACAACGATGATGAAAAGACTGGATATTCAAAAAGGACAAAACAAAAAACTAAAAGAAATTTTGCAAGATATTGAGGAAAGAAAAGGAATACGATGAGGTGAATAGAGAGATGACATTACGCTTTAGCGTACTCGCATCAGGTAGTACAGGAAATGCCTTTTATATTGAATCAAGTAAAACGAGATTGCTGATCGATGCAGGGTTAAGTGGGAAACAAATTGATCGTTTGTTCCACGAAGCAGATTTAGACCCGAACAAATTAGATGGCATTTTAGTGACGCATGAACATAATGATCATATAAAAGGATTAGGAATTGTCGCGCGAAAATATAATTTACCAATTTACGCAAATGAAAAAACATGGAATGCGATGGAACACCAACTCGGAAAGTTAACGACAGACCAGAAATTTCATTTTGCAGCAAATAGTGTGAAAACATTTGCAGATATGGACGTTGAGTCATTTTCAGTTTCACATGATGCGGCAGATCCGATGTTTTTTACATTCCGTCATAACGATAAAAAGGTCGCACTAGTGACAGATTTAGGGTACGTATCTGAAAGAATTAAAGATACGATTAAAGGTGCAGATGCCTATGTGTTTGAGTCGAATCATGATGTGAGTATGTTACAGATGGGGAGCTATCCATGGAGTGTTAAACAACGTATTTTAGGTGATTCCGGACACGTAAGCAATGAAGATTGTGGATTGGCATTATGTGATGTAATTGATCATAATACGAAACGTGTATACTTAGCCCATTTAAGTAAAGATAATAATATGAAAGACTTGGCAAGAATGTCGGTAGATCAAGTGTTGCGTGAACGTGGCATTGAAATGAATTTATTTGATACGGATCCAAACTTCCCAACACCAGTCTATGAAGTAATTTAAATAATTTAGACATATGTTTTCATTATTTGTAAAACATATAAAGATATAGCTTCTATTAGAATGAGAGGAGTTATTCAAATGAATGAAGACAATGAGAAGCATATGGTAGATGAGCAGGAGCACGATAAAACAGAACAGGATAGAAATGATACAGCACAAACGCCACCAGAGCAGAAACAAGAGGAAGAAGTTTGTGTTGCAAAGATGGAACCAGAAAATCCGCCCAAGACAAAGGCAAACGGTTGGCTCATGCCGATTTTAATCGGTTTAGGGGTAGGGATTTTATTATTGCTCGTCATTTATCCGAATTTTACAGGTGAAAATCGAGATATTAATGATGGCATATTAAATGAAGATAGTGAAGGAAACGAAGCACCCTCTACACCAAGCAAGGTAGAAAAAGTAAATGTGGATGTGACTACACAAGTGACAGACATTGTTGAAAATGTCTCCCATGCAGTTGTCGGTGTAACAAATTTACAGTCACGAATGGATTTTTGGGAAGAAGCAGAATCAGATGAAGCTGGAACTGGTTCAGGTGTTATTTTTAAAAAAGATAAAAAATATGCTTATATTGTAACGAACCACCATGTCGTCGAAGGTGCCGACACGGTGGAGGTCGTTTTAAATGATGAATCAACAATAGAAGCAAAGCTCCTCGGAACGGATTTGTTTACAGATTTGGCAGTCCTACGTGTCCATGCAGATGAGGTAGGAGAACCGATTGAATTAGGTGTGTCCGAAAATGTAAAGGTTGGTGAACCTGTCATCGCTATAGGAAATCCATTAGGCCTCATGTTTGCTGGATCTGTCACACAAGGGATTATTAGTGGGAAACAACGAACGATTCCACAAGATTTTAACCAAGATGGGCAACCAGATTGGCAAGCTGAAGTACTTCAAACAGATGCTGCGATTAACCCTGGAAACAGTGGTGGTGCTCTTATTAATATGTCAGGTCAACTGATTGGCATTAACTCGATGAAAATTAGCCAAAATATTGCACAAGGAATTGGATTTGCCATTCCAATCGATATTGCAGAACCAATCATGTCTGAATTAGAAACAGATGGAACGGTAACGCGTGCATATTTAGGAGTAGAAATATATTCCTTAGAAGAAGTACCACGATCTGAGTGGACATCGACATTACAACTTCCAGATAATATAGAAGGTGGAATTTATATTTGGAGTATTGAACCACTCTCACCAGCGGATAAAGCAGGTTTAAAACGATTAGACGTCATTACAGAATTCAATGGTGAAAAGGTGTTAAACACACTTGATTTAAGACGTATACTATACAATGAATTAGAGATCGGTGATGAAGTTTCGATTGTTTATTACCGTGATGGAGAAAAACATAAAGCAAATATTACATTAACAGAGCAACCATAAACAAAGTTTAAGCTGGTATGTCCATTTTGGCGATGCCAGCTTTTTTCTATAGGAGGAATGAAACGATGCAAGAAATTTGTCCACTATGTGCAAAACAAAATAAATGTGAAGCGGAATTATCCACATGTTGGTGTATGCATATAACATTGTCTGAAAAAGTAAAAAAGGCTTTACAATCAATCTCTATTGAAGAGGGTTGTATTTGTAAAGCGTGTTTAAAGCAATTATCGTATGAGGAAAAGTTATCCACAATTTATTCGAATTATTCACAAACGGTGGATAAGTGATACGAACATTCGTTTTCACCACATTATATAGTATAAAAATGGAAAAAGTGAACTACATATACGCATTTTTGTGCATATGTGTATAAGTTTGTGGATATTCATTTTTTCTCGTCCCATTCTCTCGCTAACATACTGTATAAAACATGGTCAACATAAGTACCGTAAAGTTTTTCTGCCTCACGAATAATACCTTCTTTTGTAAAACCTAATCTTTCGGGAATTGCCCGGCTTCGCTTATTTTCCGTCGCTACTCTAATTTCGATTCGATTAAATGCTAAATGTTTAAACCCATATTGGATAAAGGCAGAAACAGATTGTGTTACGATTCCTTTGCCTTGCATCGATTCAGCAAGCCAATATCCAATGGATGCGATTTTATTGATCTGGTCAATTCGGTTAAATCCGATTACTCCGACTAGACTTCCTTCATAAAAAATACCTGCAACAATTTCTTTAAAATCAATATATGCTTCAAGTGAATTTCGTATAAAAGTTAGCGAATCTTCCTCCGACTGAATGTGATCTAACCATGGTAACCATTCCTTTAAATATTCTCTAGAACTATTTGTAATGTTATATAAATCTCCCGCATCTCTTGCAGAAAGAGTTTGAAGGGAGATTTTTTCATTTATTTGTAATTGGAGCATTTATATCACCTCATTTTTTGATATATTTTCATAATTGTAACAAATTTTCGATAAAATTGTGAATCCTCACAAAACAGTATTTTAGAACTATTTACTTTTTTGGATAAAATATCCAATTTTATAATTTGTTTAGTAGCTGTTTGTTAAATTATTAAGAGTGTATATGATGAAAGTTTATCATATCACTGTTAATAGTGGAAAAAGCTACAAGAGAATTATTTTTCTGTGATGTTTTGTAGCTCTTTAATAAAAATAATGGGAGGGTTAGTAATGTTTAAAAAGCTAAATTTATTTGTTCTCATTCTTTTAATCGTTGGACAAACAATCTTGGCTCCAATTTCAGGCATATCAGTTATTGGTGCTACAAGTAATGAAAACGAAGAAGAAGTAAATAATGAGAACGAAATAGTCATAGATGAGGTAGATAAAACTGAATTGGAAACCTTGTTGGAAGACTATGAAGCATTAGAATTAGAAGAGTTTACAGAAGTTTCTGTCGCTTCATTATTAAAAGTTGTGGAGGAAGCAGAGAAGATTTTCGAAGCTGACGAAGCAACAGAGCAAGAGGTTGAAGAAATTGCGGAGAATTTAGAAAAAGCAATTGAAAACTTAGAAATGGAAGAAGTGACAGAGGAATCAAAAGCTGATGAAAATAACTCTGTTGAAGAAGATATAGAGAAAGAAGTTTCATCAGGACAAAAAAGTTTTTCATATGAAAATCAAGCAAACGAAGAGGAAGAAGTAAAAGAAAGAGATACTGTGGAAGAACCTAAAGTATCTACGTTTGCAAATGATGATAGCATTACAACGGCTTCAGAAAAAAATGGGTTTCATTTCTCATTAAGTAAACTATTAGACTACAATCAGCAAGAAGTAAATGAAGAAAACCCATTAGAAATATCAAGTGAAAGTCAATTTTTTGTAGAATATGAGTGGAGATTTGATAATGACCACGGGTATGAAGCAGGAGATTCAGTATCATTCAATTTACCACCACAATTAAAAGTTGAACAAGAGATAACGGGAGAAATTGAATTTGAAGGTACAAAAATGGCAGAATATGTAGTCGGAACGGATGGGACGATTACATTAACATTTACTTCATTAGTTACAGAGTTATCAGAAGTAAGTGGAACGTTTTTTGTACTTTCTAAATTAGACGAATCGGAAGTCGTAATTGAAGATGGCGAAATTGTTATTGGGCCGATGGAAGATGGGCAAGAAATTAAAGTGCCAGTAAAAACAGAAAACCAAGAAGCAACGATTTCAAAACAAGGTGTACCAATTCCACCATTTAGTCCGGATGAAATTAAATGGACCATTGAAGTGAATACACAACAAACGAAACATACAGATGGTGTCATCCGAGATGTATTACCGGAAGGATTGTCGTATAAAACTGGAACATTAACGATTGATGGGGAAGAAGCAGAAGATCCGACTGTAAATGGTCAAGAGTTATCAATCAATGTTGGGGAATTTACAGGAAAGAAAACGATTGAATTTATTGCGGAAATTAAGGATGAAGATGCTGGAAATTATGTAAACAACGCTTATTTTGAAAGTAATCAAACAGATGAAATCGATGCATCAGCATCCGTTGATATTAAACGTGGAAAGCCGTTAGAAAAAAAGGCTGGTCATTATGATCCTGTAAAGCGTACGATTGAATGGACAGTTAATCTGAACTTCGATAATAAAGAAATAGATGCACAAGAGTTAGTGGACTCATGGGATGTAGACATGACGTTAGTCGAAGATTCTTTGACATTAACGAAAGTGACTTTAGATGAGCACGGAAACCCACAACCAACAGAAGATACGGCGGACGTTTCAATTGTTGAATCCTCTAATACTGGTTTTAAGGCAAGCATTCCAGCATTAGAAGGTCCGTATCAGTTAAAGTATAAAACGAAATTAGCTGAACGTGTTGTTGGCGAGAATGTAAAAGTGAGTAATACAGTAGGTTGGAACGGGGAAGAAGAGCCAGCAGAAAAAGAAGTGCAACCTAGTGTAGGATATAAAGGTTATAATGTTGACTATAGCAACCAAACGATTACGTGGACTGTTGGATACAATACAGATAAGCAAAAAATGACGAATACGAAGATTACCGATACGATTCAACAAGGGATGGAACTTATCGGTGGAGTAGAGGGTATTAAAGTAATCAATCTGGATAATAACGGTGAAGTTGTTGCAAATGCAGAAATTGCATATGATGAATCAACTAAAACAATTACGGTAAATATTCCAGGAGAAATCGATTATGCATTTCAGGTAGTGTATACAGTGTCATATGATTACCGTGCATTAGATGGATTAGACGAGAAGAAGTTTTCAAATATAGCATATATCGATTGGGAGGAAAACCCTGGAGATAAACCGGATGAAAAACCAAGTGATTTTGGGCCAAATCCTGAAACACAAAATGATGGGTCAAAATCAGGTTCGTACGATCCAGAAACAAAAGAAATAACGTGGACGATCATTACGAACTATCAACAAAATGAATATGAAAGTTTATTCGTTAGAGATGTATTAGAAGGAAATCAAAAATTAATAAACGATTCCATTACTGTATCTGAAGTCGAAATAGAAGCATGGGGAGCGATTGGACCAGAGAAAAAACGAGAAGATATCACTCCAGAAATTACAGAAGATGGATTTACCGTTGATTTAGGTCCAACATCTAAAACGTATAAAATTGAATATAAAACATCATTAGAAGGGTTATCCGATATTGCAAAGCAGTATAAAAACACTGCATATGTAACGAGTGATGATAGTGAGGTTACGGAATTACCAGCGACTGTAGATATTACACATGGTGGTAATTATGTAAATAAAACAGGGGCTCAAAATGGTAGTTTAATTGATTGGTCTGTTACGGTGAATGCGACGCAAGCAACATTACAAGATGTAACATTAACAGATACATTAAATAACGACCAAGAATTCATTGAAAATAGTGTAAAAGTGTATGCTACTAATCCAGGAACGACTGAAAAGGCGGATGAATTATCAAAAGATAAGTATGAAGTTGATATTGATACTGCTGGAGAAGATACACAAACGTTAACTATTTCATTTAATGAGCAAATTGATCGTACGTACATTGTAGAATATTCTACGATTTACTTTGCAGGACACCAAGAAGAAGTAGAGAATAGTGTAAAAGTGACAGCTTCAAATGTAACAGAAGAGAACGGGTATGAAGATAGTAGTAAGGTAGAAATAGTCCAATCTGGCGGAGGAACTGGATCAGGTAAAGTTGGATATTTAAAAGTAGAAAAGGTATCTGATGATGGTGAGCCGTTAGAAGGGGTTACATTTAAATTATTAGATAAAACTGGTCAAGAATTACGTGTTGGTACTTCTGATGAAGACGGGATTATTGACTTTAAACGTTTACGTTATGGAAAATATGATTTAGTCGAAGTGGAAACCGTAGAAGGATTTATCCAATTAGAGGAACCAATTGAAATAGAAATTAATCAACCATATGATGCGGAAAATCCAGATACAATTCAAACAGTAGAAGTTGTAAATGAAAGAGAATCCAAAGAACCAGAGCTATGTGAAGAATTCGAAATCCGTGCTGAAGATGAAGCAGGAAAAGAAATTACTTCTATCGTAGTGAAAGATGCAGACGGAGAAGTAATTGCAGAGTCAGAAACAGATTCTATTATTCTAGAACGTGAAAAAGTGGAAGAAGGTACGTACACAGTAGAAGTAACGACAGAAGATGGCCGCTCTATTTCAGAAGAAATTGAAGTAGTATATGAAGAAGAGTGTAAAGACGCAGTCGTTCTAACAGTACCGGCACCAGAACTATGTGAGGAATTTGAAATCCGTGGTGAAGACGAAGCAGGAAAAGAAATTACTTCAATCGTTGTCACAGACAAAGATGGTAATGAAGTAGCGAAATCTGACACAGATTCAATTACTTTAGATCGTGAAAAAGTAGAAGAAGGCACATACACAGTAGAAGTAACGACAGAAGACGGTCGCTCTATTTCAGAAGAAATTGAAGTAGTGTTTGAAGAAGAGTGTAAAGACGCAGTCGTTCTAACAGTACCGGCACCAGAACTATGTGAGGAATTTGAAATCCGTGGTGAAGACGAAGCAGGAAAAGAAATTACTTCAATCGTTGTCACAGACAAAGATGGTAATGAAGTAGCGAAATCTGACACAGATTCAATTACTTTAGATCGTGAAAAAGTAGAAGAAGGCACATACACAGTAGAAGTAACGACAGAAGACGGTCGCTCTATTTCAGAAGAAATTGAAGTAGTGTTTGAAGAAGAGTGTAAAGACGCAGTCGTTCTAACTGTACCAGCACCAGAACTATGTGAAGCATTCGAAATTCGTGCTGAAGATGAAGCAGGAAAAGAAATTACTTCTATCGTAGTGAAAGATGCAGACGGAGAAGTAATTGCAGAGTCAGAAACAGATTCAATTATTTTAGATCGTGAAAAAGTAGAAGAAGGTACGTACACAGTCGAAGTAACGACAGAAGACGGTCGCTCTATTTCAGAAGAAATTGAAGTAGTGTATGAAGAAGAGTGTAAAGACGCAGTCGTGATCACTGTACCAGCACCAGAACTATGTGAAGAATTTGAAATTCGTGGTGAAGACGAAGCAGGAAAAGAAATTACTTCTATCGTAGTGAAAGATGCAGACGGAGAAGTAATTGCAGAGTCAGAAACAGATTCAATTATTTTAGACCGTGAAAAAGTAGAAGAAGGTACGTACACAGTCGAAGTAACGACAGAAGACGGTCGCTCTATTTCAGAAGAAATTGAAGTAGTGTTTGAAGAAGAGTGTAAAGACGCAGTCGTTCTAACTGTACCAGCACCAGAACTATGTGAAGAATTTGAAATCCGCGCTGAAGATGAAGCTGGAAAAGAAATAACTTCAATTGTTATCACAGACAAAGATGGTAATGAAGTAGCGAAATCTGACACAGATTCAATTATTTTAGATCGCGAAAAAGTAGAAGAAGGCACGTACACAGTCGAAGTAACGACAGAAGACGGTCGCTCTATTTTAGAAGAAATTGAAGTAGTGTTTGAAGAAGAGTGTAAAGACGCAGTCGTATTAACTGTACCAGCACTAGAACTATGTGAAGAATTTGAAATCCGTGCTGAAGATGAAGCAGGAAAAGAGATTACTTCAATCGTTGTCACAGACAAAGATGGTAATGAAGTAGCGAAATCTGACACAGATTCAATTATTTTAGATCGCGAAAAAGTAGAAGAAGGCACGTACACAGTCGAAGTAACGACAGAAGACGGTCGCTCTATTTCAGAAGAAATTGAAGTAGTGTATGAAGAAGAGTGTAAAGACGCAGTCGTTCTAACTGTACCAGCACCAGAACTATGTGAAGAATTTGAAATCCGTGCTGAAGACGAAGCAGGAAAAGAAATTACTTCAATCGTAGTGAAAGATGCAGACGGAGAAGTAATTGCAGAGTCAGAAACAGATTCAATTATTTTAGAACGTGAAAAAGTAGAAGAAGGCACATATACAGTCGAAGTAACGACAGAAGATGGCCGCTCTATTTCAGAAGAAATTGAAGTAGTGTATGAAGAAGAGTGTAAAGACGCAGTCGTTCTAACTGTACCAGCACCAGAGTTATGTGAAGAATTTGAAATCCGTGGTGAAGATGAAGCAGGAAAAGAGATTACTTCAATTGTTGTCACAGACAAAGATGGTAATGAAGTAGCAAAATCTGACACAGATTCAATTACTTTAGATCGTGAAAAAGTAGAAGAAGGCACATACACAGTCGAAGTAACGACAGAAGATGGCCGCACTGTAACAGAAGAAATTGAAGTAGTGTATGAAGAAGAGTGTAAAGACGCAGTCGTTCTAACAGTCCCAGCACCAGAACTATGTGAAGCATTCGAAATTCGTGCTGAAGACGAAGCAGGAAAAGAAATTACTTCTATCGTAGTCACAGACAAAGACGGTAATGAAGTAGCGAAATCTGACACAGATTCAATTACTTTAGATCGTGAAAAAGTAGAAGAAGGTACGTACACAGTCGAAGTAACGACAGAAGACGGTCGCTCTATTTCAGAAGAAATTGAAGTAGTGTTTGAAGAAGAGTGTAAAGATGCAGTCGTGATTACAGTTCCAGCACCAGAACTATGTGAGGAATTCGAAATTCGTGGTGAAGACGAAGCAGGAAAAGAAATTACTTCAATCGTTGTCACAGACAAAGACGGTAATGAAGTAGCGAAATCTGATACAGATAAGCTAGTCTTAGATCGCGAAAAAGTAGAAGAAGGCACATATACAGTAGAAGTAACGACAGAAGATGGTCGCTCTATTTCAGAAGAAATCGAAGTAGTATACGAAGAAGAGTGTAAAGACGCAATCGTGATTACAGTTCCAGCACCAGAACTATGTGAGGAATTCGAAATTCGTGGTGAAGACGAAGCAGGAAAAGAAATTACCTCAATTGTTGTTACAGACAAAGATGGTAATGAAGTAGCAAAATCAGACACAGATAAGCTAGTCTTAGATCGTGAAAAAGTAGAAGAAGGCACATATACAGTAAAAGTAACGACAGAAGATGGTCGCACTGTAACAGAAGAAATCGAAGTAGTGTATGAAGAAGAATGTAAAGATGCAGTCGTGATCACAGTTCCAAAAGAAGCAGCAGATATTTGTGAAGATGTTGATATTACGATTACAAAAGATGGTAAACCATCTAAAGAGAAAGAATATACCTTTACATCTGAAGACGGAAAAATCAAAGTAACTATAAAAACAGATGAAAATGGTAAAGCGAAGGTAGACCGAGATAAGTTACCGAATGGAAAATACGTTGTAACGGACGTAGATGGAAATGAGGTAGGTACAGTCGAAATTACAGATGATTGTATCGTCAAATTAGACATTACGGCACCTTCTAATGATGAACCAGTAAAAGATAAAGATACCGACACACCAACAAAGACAACAGATAAAGAAAAAGATGAAGAGATTGTTCCTGGAGAGGATCCAGCTAAACCGGGTACTTCTACTTCGCAACCAACGGTAGATCCAGAAACACCTGAAAAACCTGGTGACAAGTTACCTAACACAGCAACACAAGTGTTTAATCTTCTCGCAATTGGATTAGGTATTTTATTAGCGGGACTATCAATATTCTTTATCGCAAGGAGAGGAAAACAAGCATGATCAAGAAACTACCATAAGCTCACATTAGCTTATGGTAGTTTTTTTTATAGGCAAAATGATTCTATTTTCGATGAACTTTTTCTGAAAATATAAAACTTATTTTTACAAATTTTAATAAAAATGGATTTTCAAAGTTATTTTCATGGTATAATGAACCATATTATTCCAAAGATTCGGTTTGTATTAAAGGGGGAAAACTTTTGATTAAGGCAATGATTGTGGATGATGAACCATTAGCATTAGATTATGCGAAAAAGGTATTAAGTGGACATAGTGAAGTAGAAGTAATAGGTAGCTTTACAGATCCGATTGCTTGTTTAGAGGCTGCTGAAAAGAAAGCACCACATATTGCATTTTTAGACATTCAAATGCCTGAAATAAATGGGTTAGAAGTTGCTGAACGGTTATTAGAAATAAACCCTAATATGTATATTGTATTTCTGACAGCATATGATGTTTTTGCGGTGGAAGCATTTGAATTAGCCGCATTAGATTATATTATTAAACCTTTAAAAGAAGATCGACTTGAAAAGACAATAAGTCGTTATCAGAAAAATGTAATGGCTTATGGAGATAAGGAGAGTCATAAGGAAGAAGTACTTCGTATACAAATTGGTGAATATTTATCTTTTGAAATAGAAGACAATAAGTTTAGCCCAATTGTATGGCGTACAGCAAAGGCACAAGAGTTATTTATCTATTTACTACAAAATCATGGAAATTATGTAGAAAAAGAAACATTAATGGAATTATTATGGGAAGATAAAAATTTAGAAAGTAGTGCGTCGCTACTTTATACGAATGTTTATAACGTACGTAAAGCTTTAAAACAATTTGAAGAACATTTCGTTTTAAAAAATCGTCTTGACGGATATGTATTAGAATTAAACAATGTAGAAGTGAACGTACTAGATTGGGAACAAAAATCGAGTCATCTTCCTCCAATTTCACCAACAAATATTGCAGAATATGAACAGATGATATTATCGTTTGAAAACAAGTATTTTATGAAACACGATTATGTTTGGCTAGAACCAAAACGCCATATATTAACAAAATTATGGAAATCACTAATTGAAGATGTCGTTCAATATTATACAGAACGTAATGAATTTGAGGAGGCTATTCAATTATTAGAGAAGCTAGTCGAAGAATATACAGAAGATGAACAAATTTATTTTGAATTAATGAAGCTATATAACCATATTGGCGATATCGATGCCATTGCAGCTAAATATCGCTTGCTCATTCAACATTTACGACGAGAATTAGATGCTCCTCCAAGTTCAGAAATACAAGAATGGTATAAAGTAAATGTTATAAAAAAATTAAAATTAAATATTGAGAAATAAAAAGAAATAAACAAAACAGCTCTTTAGACCTATGTTACGAGAGCTGTTTTTTGCGTTTTGTTCAAAATATGTTTTGAAATAAATGATACGATTACGTAGTGATTAAGTTTGTATTTGTTGTAAAAGTTGGAATTAGAATACAATTTATTTTTTTAAAAAAAGGGAGGAAAGTACATGGGAAAACGATTTAATTTGCTCGTTCTTGCAATATTACTAGTATTTCAGACAATTTTAACACCGATTACATCTGTTCATACCATTTTTGCAGAACCTAACAATGAAGAGCAAACTAATGAACAATCTGCTTCGAATGAAGTGGAAACACTACCAGATTTAACGGAACTGGAACGTATTTTAGAAGATTTTAAAGAGTTAGATGCGGAGGAATTTACGGAAGCATCATATAAAGCTTTGGAAGACGAAGTGAAAGAAGCTGAGAAACTCCTTGAAGTAGAAGGATCTACACAAGAGGAAGTGGATAAAGCGGTAAAAGAAATGGAAGAAGCATTAAAAGGTTTAGAAAAAGTAAAAGAAGTAGACCAATCTGAAAAAGATGCTTCTACCGAAAAAGATGCAACATCAGAAAAAGATGATGCAACATCAGAGAACGACGATGCAACATCAGAGGACGATAAAGAATCGGAAGAAAAAGCAAAAAAGCCTGAGAAAGATGCTTCACAAAAGAAAAAGGCAACATCAACGAAACAAAGTGTTCGTCCTGCAGCCGAAATGGACAGTGAATACTTCAACTTCAAGATTTCAGAAGTGAAGGATTTACAAGGGAATCCATATAGTGAAGACAATCCATTAAAGCCAGATGATGAGTTTTTTGTCAAGGTCGATTGGGAACTTTTGAATGGACATAGTTATCAAAATGGTGACACGATAACTTTCACATTACCAGAAGAACTTGCATTACGAGATGGCGATAATGGGGAATTAAAAGATAGTTTAGGAAATTTAGTGGCGACGTATGAAATTACCCAAACAGGTGAAGTGACATTAACGTTTACAGAGTTTGTTGAAACCAATAGTCAAGTTACTGGGTGGCTTCAAATTCGTGCGGAATTAGATCAAAATGTCGTACAAGAAGAAGATGGCAATATTGTTATTGGCTCTATTGAAGATGAAGGGGAGCAAGTAATCCCGATTGATCGCTCACCGATTAATAAAACCGTTGAAAAGCAAGGAAAACCGAACAAGTCTTATAACGCAGATGAGATCGAATGGACAGTAACGATCAATAAAAATGCGAACTCTTTAAAAGATGTTACGTTAGAAGATGTATTACCAGAAGGAACGGAATATGTCGAAGGATCACTCACAGCAGTGAAACAAGCAGCAACATTAAATGGAACACCTGTAGGAGAGAAAACAGAAGTTTCTGTTACACCTTCAGTCACTGATGGTAAATTATCCATTCCATTAGGGGATATTGATGAAGTGTATACACTGACATATACAACGAAAGTGACAGATATGGAAGTGACAAACTTTCAAAATAACGTTACGTTTAAAGACGCTGACTTAGACGATACAAGTGCAAATGCGACCGTAACGATTAACCGTGGGGAACCTTTGAAAAAAGGTGTGTTGAAAGATTATGATCCAAAAACAGGGATTATCGAATGGGAATTAGAGTTCAACTATGACCAAAAATCATTGGAAGGTGTTACGTTAGCAGACAATTGGAAACCGGAAGGAAAAATTGAGTTAGTCGACGGATCACTAACATTCCAAGAAGTTGAGATTGATGAAAATGGAAATGGACAACCAGTTGGGGAGCCAATGGATCCAAGTGATATTGGAAGCTTTTCGAAAGTAGATGATGGGTTTGAAGTATCAGGTATTACAACAGATAAGCCATATCGTGTAGTCTATCAAACAAAAGTAATAGACCGAGAATTAGAAGGGTTCCGTATGGAAAACCTTGCATCGTTTGACGGGAATGAAGATGGCAAAGGCTATGATATCGGTCAACATGTTGGAAAGAAAGAAGCAGTCAATATTGATTACGCCAAAAAAGAAATGGAGTGGAAGATTCGTGTAAACATGGATCATCGTCAAATGAATGATGTTATCATTACGGATACATTGGGTGACGGATTGACGTTAATAGAGGATTCCATTTCTATCACAATTGGTGGGGAACCAATGACTGATTTCACATTAGAAAGTGGCAATCCATTCAAACTATCAAATATTGGCGATACGGATAAAGAAATTATTGTGACATACAAAACGACGTATGACCCAAATAAGTTACCAGAAGATTATCATGCGAACAATACGGCAGATATTAGCTGGATTCCAGAAGGATCATCTGACCGTATATCACGTGAAGTGGACGCAAAACAACCGGTAAACAAAGAAACAGTTGATAGTTCATGGAAAAATGCGAACTATAACCCAGATACAAAAGAAATCACATGGGAAATTATCGCAAACTACCGTGAAAATGCGTATGACGATTTTCATATTGTAGATACACCACAAGGGAATCAACAATTAATTGAAGAATCGATTAAAGTACAGGAATTGAAAGTAAATGCAAATGGTACAACAGAAGTTGTTGGAGATGCAAATGCAAACGTAACAACTGATGGAAATGAGATTCATATCGAAATCGGTAAAACAAATAAAGCATATAAAGTGACATATAAAACATCTGTTGCTGGTTTAGATGACCTTGCGAAGGAATATACAAACAAAGCACAAGTGAAAGATGGCGATGAAGAACTATCTGATCTTGAAGCAAAAGCGTCTGTTTACGGAGATCGTAAGTATGGAAACAAACGTGGAAGTCAAGATGGTCGTCGTGTAAACTGGTCGATTGATGTAAACTTAGCACAAGAAAAAATAGTAAATCTTAAATTAGTAGATACGATTTCTGATAATCAAGCGTATATTGAAGAATCGATTAAAGTGTATCATGCGAAATTAAACACAAATGGTACGGTATCTAAAACGGAATTAGCTGATCCGTCAACGTATGAATTAACCGTAGATGAGACAGAGTTTACGATTGATTGGAATGAAACGATTGAACGTCCATACATCGTTGAATATTCAACATTATTCTTCGCGAAAGAAGGAGAAAATGTACGCAACGATTATAAAATTTCAGGGGATAATATTTCTGAAGAAGAGGAAGACGCGTCAGACGGATACAGTTTAGCTATTAGACAAACTTCAGGTGGTGGCGCGGAAGGAACAGCAGGTTATCTACTCGTCCATAAAATAGATACAACATATGGCCAAGTGGAGAAGCCAATAGAAGGGATTCAATTTGAATTAATTGATACATCGAATGATAGCGTCTTGAAAACTGTCACGACAGATGCGGAAGGATATGCAGATTTTGGTCGCTTATTATTCGGAGAGTATATCCTGCGTGAAGTGAATACACCTGATGGTTATGTAGGTTTTGATGAGCAAACGATTACCATTGATGAGGAGTTTGTTGTTGGTGAAAGTGAACCGCTCGATTACAAACTAGAAATTGAAAACTACAAAGTAAACGGTGGTATTGAAATAGTTAAACGTGATGAAGAAGGCAACCGTTTAGAAGGTGTCGAATTTACGTTATTTACAGCCGACGGTATAGCGGTCGATACACAAACGACCAACGAGGCTGGAGAAATTTCCTTTGAGGAACAAGAGCCTGGACAATATTATGTACAAGAAACGAAATCTTTACATGGATTTGTGCCAGATGATACGAAATATGAAGTGGAGTTAACAGATACACAACGTGATGCGATTCAATTAGAAATTGAAAACGAACGTAAATGGACATCTGTAACATTAGAAAAAGAATGGCAAGATGAAGCAAATACAGAAATGCGTCCAGATGAAATAAGTGTCAACTTATTCCGTAATGGTGATTATGTAGACACGTACACAATAAAAGAAGTAGACGGATGGACGTTAACGGTAGATGGTTTACATGCAGAAGACGATAATGGCGAGCCGTATGAATACACGATAACAGAACAAGAAGTTCCAGGGTATACACCATCATACGATGATTCAGGCTTAAAAGTAACGAATACACGTGCAGAAGAACGTGATTTTACAATTACGAAAACGTGGTATGACGATGATAACAAAGATGGCGATCGTCCTGAGGAAGTAACGGTTGAATTATTCAGATCTGTAGAGGGTGGCGACGAAGAATTAGTCGATACGTACACATTAACAGCTACAGATGATTGGACACTTACAACAGATACGCTTCCAATGTTTGATAATGCTGGTAAGCCATACAATTATGTCGTGAAAGAACAACCAGTGGAAGGATATGAATCCAAAGTAGATGGTTTCGATATTACGAACACACGTGTAGGAAAAACAGAAGTGCAAGGTGAGAAATTCTGGAAAGATGATCAGGATGTAGAGCGTCGTCCAGAGTCGATTACCGTACATTTAGTACAAAATGGCGAGCGCATTGATTCACAAGAAGTAACACCAAATGATGAGGGTAAATGGTTATATCGCTTTGCAGACTTAGAGAAGTATGATGAACAAGGTGTTGAATATAACTATTCGATAGTGGAAGACTCGGTATTTGGTTATCAAGAAACGTATTGGTCGACAACACCAGGTATCATCAATATAGATAATATTCGTGTTGGTAGTACAGAATTGTCTGGTACAAAAACATGGATAGATGGGGACAATGCGGAAGAAACCCGTCCAGCATCTATAACAATTGAATTGTTGCGAAATGGTGAAGTCGTTGCAGAGCAAGAAGTAACTGAGCGTAGCGATTGGACATATGTATTTGATCGTTTACCAGCATATGACGAAAATGGTATTGCTTATGAATACACCGTACAAGAAGTGCCAGTAGATAACTATGAATCTACGACTAATGGCAACGACATAACGAACACACTTGTCGGTGAAACAGAAGTAGCCGTAACGAAAGCATGGAAAGGTGAAGCGGCAGAAAGGGTAGACGTTCAATTACTTGCAAATGGCGAGGTAGAAGAGACAGCGACGTTAACAGCAGCAAAAGATTGGACACATGTATTTGCGAATTTACCGAAGTATGATGACAAAGGCGTTGCGATTGATTACACAGTAGAAGAAGTTGCAATGGAAAATTACCAATCCGAAGTTACTGGTGATGCAGAAAAAGGATTTACCATTACGAACACACGTACAGGTAAAACAGAAGTATCGGTTGAAAAAGTGTGGCAAGGGTCTGAAGAAGAGAGTGCAACGATTACACTTCTAGCTAATGGGAAAGAAGTTGATGCGGTTGAATTAACGGCAGAAAATAATTGGGCACATACTTTTACCAATTTAGAAGCATTTGATAAAGACGGTCAACCAATCGATTATACTGTGGATGAAGTGGCAATGGATGGTTATAACGCTGCCATTACTGGTGATGCAGAAGAAGGATTTACGGTAACAAATACACGTACAGGTAAAACGGAAGTGACCGTTACAAAATCTTGGAAAGATGACGGTGAAGAGAAATCTAATCGTCCAGATTCGATTACAGTTAACTTACTTGCGAATGGTGTCGTTGTAAGTGAACATGAAGTAACAGCGGAGAATGACTGGTCATTAACGATTACAGACTTAGAGAAGTATGATAATGTTGGAGAAGAAATTGATTATACTATTACAGAGCATGACGTAGCCGGTTATGAATCTGTAGTAGATGGCTTCGACATAACGAATACACGTGTTGATGAAAAGTCCATTACCATCCATAAAGCATGGGATGAAAAGAATGATAAGTATCGTCCAGAAAGTATTGAAGTAGAGCTATTCCGTTCGGTTGAAGGTGGAGACAAGGAATCGGTTGACACATATGAAGTAACAGCAGAAAACGATTGGTCACTGACAATTGATCAACTACCAGCATTTGATGCAGACGGAAAAGCATACAAATATGAAATCGAAGAAGACAGTGTGACTGAATACCATTCAGAAGTAAGTGGCTTCAACATTACAAATACACAAAAAACATATGCAATCGGTGATTATACTTGGATTGACCGAAATAAAGATGGCATTCAAGATGATAATGAAGAGCCACTAGAAGGTGTAACAGTTGAGCTGTTCGATGAAGATGGCGAAAAAATCGGTGAAACAAAAACAGATGAAAATGGTCGCTATATCTTTGATGAATTACCAGCAGGAAAATACAAGGTGAAATTCACGTTAACAGAAGACCAAGCGAAAAAATACAAGTTTACGAAGCAAAATTCTGGTGACAATACAATCAATGATTCTGATGCAAATGAAAATGGTTGGACGACGGATATTACGTTAAATGAAAAGAATGAACAGTTAACGAAAGCGTATGAAGACCAAACAGTAAAGGCATCAGAAGGGATCGATCCAACGTGGGATGCAGGGGTCATTGAACTGGTAGACATAGTTGGTACGAAAACGTGGAAAGACAATGATAGTGAAGATCGTCCAAACTCTATTATCGTTACACTTTTTGCAAATAATGAAGAGGTTGATACGGTAGAAGTGAAAGGGCCAAAATGGAACTTTAGTTTTGAAGGTGTGGACAAATACGACGAAAATGGGGAAGAAATCACATATACGATTGATGAAGTTGCTGTTGAAGGATACGAAGCCAGCATCGAAGGTTTCGATATTACAAATGTTCGTACAGCAGAAACATCTGTAGATATAAACAAAGTATGGAAAGAGGATGATGAATCCGTTCGTCCAGACACTATTACAGTGGACCTACTTCAAAATGATGAAATAATAGAGACAATTGACATCACAGCTAAAGATGATTGGAAATATAACTTCACAGAACTTGATACATTTGATTCAGAAGGTGTTGCATACAAATATACAGTTCAAGAGCATGATATAGAAGGATATAAATCATCGATCACGGAAACGAAAAATGGATTTGAGATAACCAATACATTTATTCCGGAAGAGACACCAGAAGATTCAGATAAAGAAGATCCAACAAAGCCAGAAGATAAGGAAAATAAAGAAGATCCAACAAAGCCAGAAGATAAAGAAGATAAAGAAGATCCAACAAAGCCTAAAGATGAAGAAGGGGATAAGGATGAAGATGAAGGTCCTCTAAATTCAACGACCAAGGATGAGGACGATGATGAAAAAGGTTCGCCAGCATTTGGTGGTAATTTGCCAAACACAGCGTCCACTATTTTTACAATCGGATTCATCGGTGCATTGTTATTGTTATCAGGTGTAGCAATGTATCTTGGACGTAAAAGAAAAAATGCATAAAAAGTAAAAAATCTTGCTACGAATTATTTCGTGGCAAGATTTTTTTATGCACATCTAAATCTAACACTACATACCTTATCATAAGCATGGCAATTTTTCGTGCATAAGAGAAGGAGTATTAGGGTACAGATAAGGAAGGAAAAGAGTATTGGTAAACAATTCAGACAATTTGACGATTACTTGATTTATCGGTATAATAGATTCAACAAAGTTGAATGAAATTAAACGAAGGTTTAATTTTCGGTTATTTTGAAGGAGGGGAAATGTATGCGTTGGCCAAAAAATGTTCAAATAAAAGAAGTAGGACCTCGTGATGGTTTGCAAAATGAGAAAATATGGGTACCGACAGAAGACAAAATTGCATGGATTAACATGCTATCTGAATCAGGTATAAAGGAAATTGAATATTCCTCATTTGTTCATCCGAAATGGATTCCGGCTTTAAGTGATGCAGTGGAAGTTGGAAAAGGAATTAAACGAAACCCTAATGTGACGTACTCTGCACTTGTACCGAATGAAAAAGGATTAGAAAATGCACTCGAAGCAGGCATTGATATGGCGTCTGTTTTCATGTCGGCAAGTGAATCGCATAATAAGTCGAATATTAATAAGTCGATTGAAGAGACGTATCCCATTTTGAAAAATGTCATTGAAGGTGCCAAACAAGAAGAAAAACGTGTTACAGGTTATGTATCGACGGTGTTTGATTGTCCATTTGAAGGAAAAATGAATGTCGATGATGTATTACGTGTTTGTGAACGATTATTTGAATTAGGTGTCGATGATTTATCGCTCGGTGACACGATTGGTACAGCAGTCCCTTCCCAGGTGGAAGATTTACTCGAAGCGGTCATTGATCGTTTTCCAAATCGTAGTATTATTATGCATTTCCACGATACACATGGGATGGCCATTGCCAACATCGTAACAGCAATGCAATATGGTATTACTCGGTTTGATACATCTTTAGGTGGATTAGGTGGTTGTCCATATGCACCAGGTGCTACAGGTAATGTCGCAACGAATGATGTGCTTTACCTATTGCAAGGATTAGGCATTCAGACAGGCATCGATAGTGCTCGATTGCAAGAGGCGACAAAGTTTATCCAAAGTACTTTAAATAAAAAGTTACCAAGCCGAACATTTACATCCAAACTAAGTGAAGAAAAACAAAAAGAACGTTACGAAAAATATGAACAGGATGTTGCGCCAGAACCAAATGAAGCATATCCACAACGTAAACGTGAAATGATTTATTTCTTCATCAAAAATCAATATGATCGTTTTCGGAGTAAGGCGGAATAACAGACTAGAGCGACAGTGATCGCTCTAGTTTTTTTGTGGTGGGCAAATTGTTACAATAGGCAAAAATCTTTCGGTGTAAGCATAAACTCCATGACAGAGTTCTACCATCATACCTCCCTCTTTTTTAAGTTTTTATATAATGTATGTTAAAATAATAGGTAGGTCTTTGAAGGGAGCGAACTTCGATAAGTATTGATCATATTGGTAAAAGAATTAAACAATTACGTTTGCGACAGAAAAAAACGCAACAACAAATTGCGGATGAATGCAATATATCCAAAAGCTTATTATCAAAAATTGAAAATGGACAAACATCATCAGCTATAGCGACATTGTCGAAGATTTCTAATGTACTTGATGTACCATTAACATGGCTTTTAGAAGACGATGATGAAAAGAATCTCGTTTTATTAAAAAAAGGAGACCGTCAATCAAAGGTCGGCGATGAACATATGGGATATTCATTCGAATTATTAGCCAATCGTTCGCCGTATACGGGAGTAGAACCGACCATTGTCCATGTCACCCCGAAAGATGCGAATTTACGGGAAGAAATGTACACACATTCGGATGATGAATTTATATACATTTTAAAAGGAACGATCAAACTAGCGTACGATGGTGATGAATATATAATGGAACAAGGAGATACAGCTTATTTCACAGGGACAAAGCCACATTTATTTATTCCTGTAGATAATGAAGGGGCAGAAGTACTTACATTGTTCATTGAAACAGAAATGAGTGTAGATTAAAGAAAACGACGATAAAGGAGTGACTCTGTATGTGGTTTGATGTTGTAACGATTGTCATTACATTATTATTTGTCGGATTTGTTTTTAAGAAAATATTACCTGCACGTGGGGTGGAACAAATTACGGTAAATGAGTTGCGACCATTATTAAAAGATGAAAATGTTCAACTGATTGATGTACGTCCTGCAGCGAAATATCAGGAGTTTCACGTGTACGGGTTTAAAAATATTCCATTAAAAGAAATTCGTAAAGCAGCGAAAACATTGGATAAAGATAAAAAGACTGTTTTAATTTGCCGAACAGGTGCTTTAGGGAATGAAGCATCTAAAAGATTAAAAAATCGTGGTTTTACAAATTTAGCAAATGTTCGTGGCGGTTTAAGTACGTGGGATCCAGAATATGTTGATCGTACGAAATAAGAAGAAAGCAAAAGGTGGATGTATCCCCTTTTGCTTTCTTCTTTTTAAATCCTAATCTTGTTTTATTCTTCTGTATTAATTTGAATACGACGTGCTTTTGCCTCTTTGTTTTTTGGTAAATGGATGAATAATACTCCATCTTTGTTATCTGCGTGTATTGCTTCTACATCAACGTTTTCAGGTAATGTAAAAGAACGGAAAAAAGAGCCGTAATGATGTTCTATTGAATGAAAAGTGATTTCATTATCATCCACATCTGTATCTTCAAATTTTTCGCTTTTTTCCCCTTTTATTTTTAAAATTTGTCCATCCAGTTCAATGTCAATATGGTGAGGGTCAACTCCAGGAATTGCAACTTCGATTGTATAACGGTCTTTTTTCTCAATAATATTGCAAGCTGGTATGAAACCATCTTTAGGGTCTAACAACTTACTAGAGAAAAATGGGTCTTCAAAAAAACGCTGAAACATTGTGTCCACTTCATCTTTCAATTTTTTAATTGGCTGTTCATCTGTAATACGTTTAATCGGGTTCATTCCTATTACCTCCTACAATTTTTATTCAATGTATATATTTCCTATTATACAAAATATAAACGTAACCATACGTAGTTTAAATAATTTGTCACAAATTACTTGTCGCTTCTATTTTTGCACTTCTATTTAGAACACTCTATAATTGCAAGTAAGAATGGAAAGGAGTATACAAAACGATGCTACGTCGATTTTTTGCTTATTATAAGCCACATAAACGGTTATTTATCATCGATTTTACAAGTGCGGTCTTCGTTGCTATTTTAGAATTAGCATTTCCGGTAGCTGTACAATGGTTTATCGATGATTTATTACCAGGAAATGATTGGGATCTTATTTGGAAAGTAGGCATTGGCCTACTCCTTATTTATGGTATAAGTTCTGTCTTACAATATGTTGTCACCTATTGGGGACATAAACTCGGTTTAAATATTGAAACAGATATGCGAGAAGATTTATTTCACCATGTACAAAAACAATCCTTTCGCTTTTTTGATAATACGAAAACCGGACATATTATGAGTCGGATTACGAATGATTTATTTGAAATCGGCGAGCTTGCGCACCACGGTCCAGAGGATTTATTTATCGCATGTATGACGTTTATCGGTGCATTTTGGATTATGTTAACAATTAACGTGCAGTTAGCACTTGTTATTTTATTTATCGTTCCTCTACTTATTTTCTTTATGACGTATAGCAATATAAAAATGAGTAAAGCATGGCGAAATATGTATGAAGATATTGCAGGAGTAAATGCTCGGATTGATGATGCAGTTTCAGGTTCACGTGTCGTACAATCATTTACAAATGAGCCATATGAAATGGAGCGTTTTCAGGAAAATAACGAGTTATTCCGAAAGTCCAAATTAGGTGCCTATAAAGTAATGGCAATCGTGACCTCGAATATATACTTATTAATGCGTTTTATGACATTAGTCGTGCTCGTTTTTGGCGCTTGGCTTAGTTATACAGGACAGCTTACATATGGAGAGCTTGTTGCTTTCGTTTTATACGTCAATGTATTAGTTAAACCAATTGAGAAAATTAGTGCCTTATTAGAATTATATCCAAAAGGAATGGCTGGGTTTAAACGTTTTACAGATTTACTAGATGAAGCGCCTGATATCCAAGATGAAAAAGATGCCAAGGTCGTCCATGATTTACAAGGAAATATTGCTTTTCATGATGTCACTTTCACGTACGAAAAGACGCAAGCACCTGTACTGAATGATTTAAGTTTTCAGGTGAAAAGTGGAGAGACGGTTGCATTTGTTGGTCCATCTGGTGCAGGGAAAACAACGATTTGTTCCCTTATTCCTCGTTTTTATGATGTGGACGAAGGTGCGATTACGATTGATGGGATGGATATTCGAAGTATGACAATGCGCAGTTTACGGAAACATATCGGGATTGTACAACAAGATGTGTTTTTATTTACTGGTACATTAAAGGAAAATATTGCATACGGAAAGCTGGATGCAACAGATGAAGAAATAGAACATGCGGCAAAATTAGCGCATATGGAAGCGTTCATCGCAAACTTACCAAATGGATATGACACACAGGTGGGAGAACGCGGATTGAAGTTATCAGGGGGTCAAAAACAACGAATTGCCATTGCACGAATGTTTTTAAAGGATCCTCCGATTTTAATTTTGGATGAGGCGACATCCGCACTGGATACGGAAACAGAAGCAATTATTCAACAAGCCTTAATGGATTTAGCAAAAGATCGTACGACATTAATTATTGCTCACCGACTTGCGACGATTAAACATGCAGATCGAATATTAGTCGTCACAAAAGATGGTATCCAAGAGGAAGGGAGTCACGATGAATTAATTGCACAAGGTGGCATGTTTGCGCACTTGCATGACATTCAGTTAAGATAGCCGGGTGTGTATAGTCTATTTTCTATTCCTAGCTGAATTAGATTATCGATACAAAAAAGCTTGAGAAATGGAACACATCGT